>CAZWSD010000252.1:0-5521 GCA_964636535.1 uncultured Acidobacterium sp.
TTCCCCCCCGCTCGCCCAAGCTCAACGGCCACGTCGAGCGCGCCAACCGCACCCACACCGAGGAGTTCCATGAGATCACCCCCTGCGACTGGCGCCTGCCCGCTCTCAACCGCGATCTCCGCCTCTGGGAGCGCACCTACAACACCGTCCGCCCCCATCAGGCCCTCGGCTATCGCACCCCGCTGGAGTTCCTGCAGGAACTCCAGCGGGGTGCCCCTCCTTCAACAGAGCTGTAACGCATCCACTGGACGAGTACAGCGGGTTGACAAGCAATATTGCAGCGCTTAGAATGCGCACAAATTGGTGGTGATTCTGGTGTGGCGAAACCAAGGGAGACCCATTTTATGCCCGCGCGAATGCTCGCCGCTTTGCTCGGCCGGCGTCGGAACAACCCGCCTCCGCCTCCACGGCGCCCGGGCGACGATAGTCTCTGCTCGTTGGTGGCGTATCCCACGGGGCGAGCAACGATGCAGATCATCCCTGCTCCCCCAAGGCGCCAATGGATGGACGACACGGACAGGGGCTTTGCTAACCGGTGTTTGCCGATGCTCATGGCCAGCCAGTCGGGCTGGTTCATGCTGAACGACCGGAAGATCGAGGTCCTGTGGAACGGCGGCACACAACTGCACGACCTGCACATTCATTACTCGAAGACAAAGTGCGCCGAAGCCATTGATCCGGAACAGTTGCTAGCAATAAGTCATTTCGGCCATGGAATACTCACCTGGCGCATCCCCTATCTCTTTCAGACTTCCCCGGGATGGAACTTATATGTTCGTGGACCGGCGAACTGGTGCCGAGACGGTGCGTGCCCTCTGGACGGAGTTGTCGAAACTGACTGGTCATCGGCGACCTTCACGATGAATTGGAAAATCACACGGCCGGACACCTGGATCGCGTTCGACGAGGGCGAGCCCATCTGCCAAGTCTTCCCCGTTGCGCGCGGCGACCTCGAACGGTTCGAACCGGAAATCCTGCCACTCGCGGAGAATCCCCAACTCGAGCGCAAATATAAGGCCTGGCTGCGCAGCCGCACCGCGTTCAACGCCGCGCTCCACAATGGCCAGGCCGGCGATGTCTGGCAGAAGCATTACGTTCACGGCAGGTCCATAGATGGCCAGACCTTTCCGCAACACCAAACCAAGCTTGCCCTCCGTAAATTCTGCGATCGCCGTGGGAAGCCCGCCCCGGGAGCTGAACCCCGCAGCACCAGCACCTCGCGGCAGCGCGGAGAAGCCCCGAGAGCCAGCGGGCCTCCGACCCCGGCCGTCCCCCCCCAGCATGAGCCGCTGCACGTTGGGGACCCCATAGGGGCCCAGCTCCAGCAATTCCCTGGTTCCCACGGCGCAGCGGAGCGGCTCGGGGAGGAGCCAACGGGAACGTCCGGAATCGGGCGGCTGAGCCGCTCTGCTTCCGCAACCGAAGCCCGCGCGCCGTCACCAGCGGCGGTCACCGTGCCCCGGCCTCGCGCTCACCTGCAGGTCGGTGGCGCCGCGACGTCCCCGGCCGAACCCTCCCGACCGTTGCCTGCATATGCTGACGGCTTGTCCCGTGCGTCTCGGGGGGAATTGCGGGGCGAACCGCGATTGGCGAGACCATCCAAGACCGCCGCCACCAATTTTAGAATCGTCGTTTCCTCAGAAAATAGCTCTTACATTGCATGGCAGACGCAGCTCTTTTGCTTTTCCGCGCTTACCCGGCTTGGCAAGCGCCCAACGGTGATCGTGCACCGGACGAGTGGGCCCTTGCGTCCCGAGTTCCAAATAATGCGAAGTTGGGGTTGCCGCGTGATCGACGCGCCGGGGTACGCGATACATCCCAAGGGACCGTATCCGCCCCGGAACGAGCTCGGGAGCCTGCTGACAATCGCATCGCACCCGGATTTCAAGGCAGGACACATCCTCTTCTGCGAGCCGGACATGCTCTTCGTCAAGAGGCCTCAGTATTCGGGTGAGCTTGCCGGGGAGTACTACGCCTACCTTGACTACAATCAAGAACGGGTCCGAACGGCGGCGCAAAAATTCGATCTTGGAGGCAAGTTGAATGACTTGAACCGCACCAGCAAGATCGGCGTGCCTTACCTGATTCCTGCCGCGATTCTCCCGCGCCTAGCCCAGCGCTGGATGGACATCCTGGACGCGTTCGAGGAGCTCGACTGGATCGACATCATGTATGCGTTCGGCATCGCTCTTGCATACGAGGGTCTGGATGCGCAGATCACCCATATGATTGATCACAACCACGATCCTTTGAAACCGTCGGCGGGGAGCATGATTCACTACTGCTATGAAAACAGTCATTGGGACAAGCACTGGTTTCAGACCGGGCAAAGCCCGCTGGAACCGCTTACGCCCATGCCGTCGAGGAAGGGACTGGCGGGCACCATTAACGGCGAGATCCTGAAGCAGTTGCAGGAGGCCAGAAAGTTTAATCGTTTGCCGCGCCTGTCCAACCAGTTATGGCATCTGTTTGGTCAAATCTCGGAATAAGCGGCGGTCGCAGTTGGTCCGGCATCGCCCCAGAGCGGGCAATGATCGGCGTGATTGGGCACCAGCACGCGCGCCAGCAATCCCGGCCGGGCCCGGCCCGCGGGCAATCGGCCCGCTCGGCGCGGGTGCCTGCGCCATGCACGAGCAGCCGGTGCAGCTCAGCTTCGGCCGCAGCTGCCCGATAACCTGGAACGGCGCCGGCGTGTACTCCAGAATCCCGCTCACGTCTCTTGCCGAAACCCGCAGCTTGCCGCTGCAGTCCGGGCACGCCACCATGGATCTTGGTGCGGAGCGGCAGATGCTCGAACAACGGCCGCCGCTGAGGCGCGGTGGCCGCGGTGAAGGAGCCCCCCCCGGCCCGGCTTCCGCCTCGCTGCATCCCGCTCCTCAAGGCTTTCGAGCCGCGCTCAGGGGGAACCCGGCTGCTTCTGCGGCATTCCTGAATCGGGCAAGCGGGGAGGGCCAACCGCGTTTTGTGAACAGGGCTCGTCGTGTGCATGATCGTTGCATGGCTCCCATTTCTTGAAGAAGGCAAGAAAAGCTGTGCGTGGCATGTCCCTGGCGTCGGCAAACTGACCACGCGCCTGAGCGTAGAGCAATTTGCCATGCGAATCGAGGATGGCCACTGCGGGGATCCCGAGCATGGGGATTCCGTAACGCGCGGCCAGCTTCACATTTCTATTGAAATCCGCCACGCCAATCGTTACCACAACGAAGTCATTGCGCAGGATCCGTGCGAGTTCCCCCTGGTGCATCTGTGCATCGAGCGCACGGCAATCGGGGCACCAATTGGCCCCAAAGACGAGGGCGACGTTTTTCCCCGTTCGCCTTGCCGCCGCGATGGCGGCCTGGATCAGCTTAGCGGCGTTCGCTTTTTCGTTATAGATCCGATGCGGAGCCGCTGCGTCGAGCTGCACGGTTCCTGCGGCCAACGTCAAGATCGCGATGGCAATTTTCGCTTGAATCAACCGGTATCCAAGTTAACTGTGTTGGGCGGAGATATATCGGTTGGCGGCTAACACGCTTCGCGTCGCCTCGTCCGCCCAGCAGAGGGGCCCTATCCGACTCAATTTCGCGGGCTGCTATGCCCAGAGTCGCGCGACTTGGCTTCCTATCCCTGAAACTGAACGCGCGGGCTGCAGCGGGCGGATCGTTAGCGCGCCTGCTGGTGTGGGAGGGATGGGCATGTTATTGGCCCGGCGGGGCTGGCGGCGCTTTTATGCAGGTGCATCGAGACAGTGCGTTGGCCCCATCGCAACATGCGTAATAACCAGAATCGCATGTAACACTGCAGCCGCTTCCAGCCGCAGAACATGATGACGAATTTGGCCCACCTGACCAGCAGGCAAACGCTCGCGCCGCGCCGAAGGCCAGTGTCAGCCAGGCGCAGCAAATGGAGAGCATCACCAGTCTGTACCTTCGTGTCGAAAACATCCGATTCAGCATATATCGCCCTTCCATCGACCCTACGCGATTTCTCCCTTGTGAGAGATCTGCATGCACTTTGGCCGACGCCAGCCCGAAAGACAATCCTTTTCTTTTCAACCGGGTTGACATTTCTAGCCTTCGGTTGTGGCCATGGCTTGGTCTGTGGCGGCGGTCAGCATGCGCCTCCCTATGGCGGGCGGGCCGATAAATTTCCCCTCGCTTCGTTCTCCCACCCCAAGGCCGTGGACGGCTATTAGGACGACTGACCTGATGGTATGGACCCGGCTCGGCGAGCAGCGCTGTTAACGTTGGCACGGCGGCCAGAATGACCAAACAGGTGAGTGTGATTGGGCTGGATATTGCGAAGAATGTGTTTCAGGTTCACGGCGCGGATAGCCAGGGCCGGGTGGTGCTGCGCAAGAGGTTGCGTCGCTGCAGATGGCGCAGTTTTTCGCGCGGCTGCAGCCGTGCGTGATCGCAGAAGAACGATGCCAATGACGCCGAAGCCATCTGCAACGCGGTGAGTCGAGCAAACATGCGCTTCGTGCCGGCGAAGTCGGCCGAGCAGCTAGACCTGCAGGCGCTGCACCGCATTCGCAGTCGGATGATCTCCTGCCGTACGCAGTTGGGCAACCAGATCCGCGGGTTGCTGGCCGAGCACGGGGTGGCGGTACCAACCCAGCTGGCGCAACTGCGGCGGGCGATTCCTCCCCTCCTGGACGACGGCGAGCAGCGGCTCAGTCCCTTGGGCAAACGCCTGGTGTGCGCTCTGCAAGAGGAACTGGCCGCCCTTGAGGAGCGGATCGGGGCCATCGATGCGGAGGTTGGCGTTTCTTTCATGGGAACGAGCGCTGTCAAAGGATCGCGGCCATCGAGGGGGTTGGGCCGGTGATCGCGACCGCGGTCGTTGCGGCGGTGGCCGACGCTAGTTCGTTCCGCAGCGGGCGGCAGTTTGCTGCCTGGATCGGCCTGGTGCCGCGGCAGCACTCCAGCGGGGACACGCGGCGGCTCGGCCGAATCAGCAAGCGGTGATCCGTACCTGCGCATGCTGCTCATCCGCGCTGCGGCCTAGCCCGGAGGACGGACAGCTTCCAGTGACTGCGAAGGCGATAGGTTGATGCCGGAACGGAGAGGCCGGCTCGTCCACAGCCTGCTCGGGGGCTGGGCCGTTGGTTTGAGGCCGTTGACCTGATCAAGGCGGGCAAGCGCTGATTCCATCAGGGCCCGAGGGTGACGACCCTCAACTTCGAGGCCGGATTTATGCGTGCAGTCTTTCCCCACGCCGAACCCGCCGAGCCTTGCAGCGCCGGCCGGGGCCATATATGCCCCCGAAAAACCTAACCAGGTAGAATCGGTGTCAGCGCCGGTGATAAAAGTCTAGAGAACGCCGAACAGGAAAGTCCCCCAAACACCGGTCACAATGTCCTCTTTTCCACGGGCAGTGGGAGGAGGACAGGTGATCGGGAAGGAGGACTTCATGACGATTCAAGCATTGATTGGGCGCGGCGTCTACATGTGCGACGTGGCGCGGCAGCTGGGGGTGCACCCAAAGACGGTGAGCCGGGCGCTTGCGCGCGGGGGCGCGCCGGCGCCGCCGCGGGCGC
>CAZWSD010000253.1:0-5507 GCA_964636535.1 uncultured Acidobacterium sp.
TGGCACGGCATCGACAAGAGCATTCCAACATCAGGCATGGGAACACACTCGCCGTTCCTCGAACCCCGCGCAGGCTTTGCCTGGGATGTACGCCACAACGGCAAGACCGTCATTCGCGGTGGCTTCGGCCTCTATACCGCCCACGACTCCACCAACGATGTGGAAACGCCCGCGAGCGAAGCGATGGGTCAGCGTTCCGTCACGCTTGTTGGTCCGTTCCTTTACCAGCAGGCTGTTCCGCAGCTGGCCAAGGGAGCAGTAACCGGATCTGGTTTTGCCGCCACTACGAGCGCATCCGGATTCTTCCAGAACGACACGCTGCAGCCGCAGGTGTACACCTACAACCTGGATATCGACCAGAGAACGATCTGGAATTCGCTCTTCCAGATTGCCTACATCGGCAACGATACCCAACACATGCTCGACAATGGCTCCACACAGCCGGTCAACGTGGATAACATCAACGCGATTCCCATCGGCGGCTTGTACAAGCCCGATCCGGTAACCGGCGTCACTTATCCGCTTGCCTGCCCACCGACCGCCCCTAGTGGTTCCTGCACGTCTATCGGCGGCTTGAGCCAGCAGCAGGTCGATGATTTCCGGCCGTTCCCGGAATACAACGCGCTGAACATTGCGCGCCATAACCTGTACGCCAATTACAACTCACTGCAGCTGACCTGGAACAAGCAACAGGGCCCGCTAACCTTTGGTGTCAACTACACCTGGTCGAAAGCACTGGGCGTACGCGGCGCCAACGGCAATGGCACGCCGGCGACCCCGTTCAGCTTCCGCGACAACTATGGTCCTGAGGCCTTTGACCGCCGGCAAGCCTTCAATGCCACCTACTCCTACACGGTGGGCAAGGTCTTCCATCAGCGGCTTCTGGCCGCGCTGGCCAATCGCTGGATGATCTCCGGCATCACCACGGCCCAGAGCGGGCAGGATCTTCAGGCCACGGACAATCCTGACTTCAGCCTCCAGGGATCGTTGAACGTGCAGTACAACGGGTTCAATGCGAACATCCCGGTCAGCTCGCAGGAATTGCTCGGCACTCCGGACGTCTACCTGATGCCACGTCTCACCTGCAACCCGGCCGCGCACACAGGATCTCACGTGTACATCAACAATGCCTGCTTTGCTCTGCCGAATGCGCTCGGCACGCAAGGGCCATACAGGATGCCTGATTTGCACGGGCCGGCATACTTTGATTCTGATCTGTCGTTGCAGAAGAGCTTCGGACTCGGCGGCAGCCGGAGCATCCTGGTTCGCTACACGGCCTTCAACTTCCTCAATCACGCCAACACCACGCTGGACACCAACGTGGAGCCCAACAACCTGATTCTGAACTTCCATAACTTCACGAATCAGAACTCGAACACCTTCTATCAACCCATTAATACAGCGCTGGCCGACGCCACGAATGGCAACGCCAACGTTTTCGGCACCTCGAACATCAAAATCGGACGTCGAGTGTCTGAGGTGCAGATTACTTTCTCGTTCTAACTTCCTGTTACCTCCTACAAAGCAGGGGATGGCTACGGCCATCCCCTGCTTTTTCGATTCACATGTGGGCGCTCCTTGACCCGACGAATGTGGACCGAACGCACGTCAGCTCTTCGCTCTCACCAGTACGACAGGAATTCTGGAGTTCAGCAGGGCCGCGAAATCCAGCGATGGGTCGCTACCGTCCGGTGGAGGGCCGATCGCAGGTCGGTTGGGCCCGGGCTGCTCGGGCTGATTGAGGTGAAAGGGCAGTTGGATCGAGCGCTGCAATTCGATGCGGTCGCCTCGAAGCATACCTTCATACGCATTCGACCCGGACCGAAAAGCGATACGGTCGCCATGGATGCTGCCCGCGGCAATGGCAATCGGCAAACCGTTGTTCCCGAAATACCCGTCGAAGCTCTCCACGTGGCCAACGAGTCTGTCACCCTGCTGCCGAAACGTGAACGCCTGCGGAAAACCAATGACAGACGCGAGTCCGCCTCCGGCCTCTTCTTCCTCGGGTCGCCAAAATCCGGTGATGCCTTCGCCTTCTGGAATCGACCGCTGCCAGATGTCAGCCTGCGGTTGCAGTTCTACGCTGCGGCTCGGAATGGAGGCGGACGTTGACGCAAGGCCCGGCGAGGTCGCTTCCACTGTGATCGTGCCGGGTGTCTTGTCTGACTGCACGATCGCCATACAGCAGCCGGAGAAGGCTCTGCGCGAGGCGCCCTTGTCGGGAGATTGATCCGCGGGGTCGCCATTCCCAACGCCGATCAGTCTCGCCGGGCCTGTGATGCGGAAGCTGACCAGGTTATCGGTGATTGGCGCCACGCGGCCTTGTGCGTCCCGCACCTCCGCCGCGAACATCGCCACATCAACCCCGTCGGCGGAGAGTGCTTTGCGATTCAGGCGAAGCGTCAGCTTCGCCGCCGGGCCGGCGGTGTCGCGGCGCGTGGTCTTCACCAGCTTGCCGTTCTTCCAGCCGCGCGCCTCGAGCCGCCCGGGAGCATACTTCACCTTCCATGCCGCATGCGAATTCCTTTCAATGGGCTTTGTGCCAAGGCTCTGCCCGTTGAGCAGCAGTTCCACGCTATCGAGATTGGAGTAGACCCACACCGCAATTTCCTTATCAAGGTAATCCGGCCAGTTCCAGTGCGGGAAAACGTGCAGTACTGGCTTGTCCGTCCACCACGACTGGTAGTAGAAGAACGTGTCCTTGGGAAAGCCGCATGTGTCCACAATCCCGTACTGCGAACTGATGTTCGGCCATCCATCCGGCGAGGGCTCCCCGCGATAATCAAAACCCGCCCACACAAAGCCGCCCGCCAGCCACGGCTGCGCGTCACAGAACTGCCACCAGCCCTCCGCCGAAGCCCGCCCGGTTGTGGTGTATGGATCGTACGAACTCACATACCCTCTAGCCTTGTCCGTGATGTAAATGCCGCGCGTGCCCACGGCGCTTACGTTCTCCGTACCCATCACGGGCCGCTCAGGATGCGTCTGGTGATACGCCGCTGCCTGCGGGTCCATATAGTTGTAGCCGATCACATCGCATACCTCGAGGCCGCCCACACCGATTTTCTGCGTTGGCGCAATCGAGACAGGCCGGCTGCCGTCATAGCGGGCGGCCACCGCCTTCATCGCGGAGAGAATGGGAACGCCGCGCGCGGTATTGGCAACAGGCTCCTCGTTGCCCATCGACCACATGAAGACGCTGGGCCGATTGCGGTCGCGCCGGACCAAGTCGGCGAACTGATGCAGTCCTTCCGGGTTTGAGGACATCATGCGCGTCTCATCGAAGACCAGCATGCCCATCCGGTCGCATGCGTCCAGCAGCTCCGGCGTGGGCGGATTGTGCGTGGTGCGGATCGCGTTGCAGCCCATCTGCCGCAGCTTGCCCACGCGGAAGTACTGCACGGCATCGGGCACGGCCACGCCCACTCCAGCGTGGTCCTGGTGATTGCAGGTGCCGCGCAGCTTCACGTGCTTCCCATTCAGGAAAAATCCACGCTGCGCGTCAAAGTGGATCGAGCGTATTCCGAAGGGCGTTTCGTAGCGGTCCGCCATCCTTCCGTCAACCCGCACCTCAGTGACCAAAGTGTAGCGGTTGCGTTCCTCGAGCGACCAAAGCTCAGGATGGCCCACCGCGATCTTCTGCCGGTAGTTGCGTTCATCACCGGGGAAAATCGTAGCAGCAGCGGTTACATCTTTGGCCACGGCTGCACCAGACGGGTTCACTATGGTGGAAACCACGCGCACGCTCCCCTGCTCCTTGCCATCATTTGCAACCTCGGTGAGCACGGAAAGCGTAGCCTGGTTACCGCTGATTGCCGATCGGACGAATGTGCCCCACTTCTTCACATGCACCGGATCAGTCTTCACCAGCCACACATGGCGATAGATTCCCGCGCCCTCGTAAAACCATCCGTCGCGCTGGGTCGCATCCACGCGCACCAGCAGAACATTGCGCTCTCCAGGATTGGCAAAGTCCGTGACGTCAAAACTGAAGGGATCGTAGCCGCCGCTGTGCTGCCCGGCGTAAAAGCCGTTAAAGACCACCAGCGCGTCCCGATATGCGCCATCAAACTCCAGGGTGATGCGTCTGCCTGCGTCTGCAGCGGGCAAGTTGAAGATGCGCCGATACCATCCCACGCTGGTCGCTGGATACTTCCTCCCGAGCGGATGGAAACCGGCGCTCAGCAGGCCAGGATCATCGACGTAGGGCAGCTCCACGGCCCAGTCGTGCGGCAGGTCGATACTGCTCCAGGCTGAATCATCGAAGCCCGCTGTCGCGGCGGGTAAGAAGTTGCCGGTCTTCTCGAAATTGCCAGTCCACGATCTGCCGTATTCAAAGTCTTTTGCGGAATCATCGGCATCGCCCAGGTGAAAACGCCATCCAAAGTCGAGCAGCAGGCGCTCGCGGCCGGCGCCGGGCGTCGCGGGCGCCATGCCTTCCGGCACGTTCAGCGGGCCTGCGGCATCGTCAAAAACATGCGTGTCCGCATGAACCGGCCTCAGGCCCTGCGCCATGGCAGTTGCGGCCGGAGCGAGCAGGCCGGTCTTCAAAATATCACGCCGTGTAAGTGGTTTCACCTTCCCTCCGAAAAATATGGGTGCAGCAACTTTCATGGTTTAAGCGCGCACCTGTCAATCCACAGAGTGTATCTACTCGGAGCGCATTTCCGCAGCGACAATCTTCCGTGCGCCCATCTCCGCGCCGCATCGCCCATGAAACAATGTCTTCGGTAATAGACGCAGATCAACGCAGTTTCAGGAGCTCCGGACCCATGACCGAAGAATCCCTCCCTCCCATCAAGCCCATAGAAGAGGTCTACCTGTTGCACGGCAAAGGCGGGTCGCCGGACGGCACGGTGAAAAGGCTCGCCGAGGTGCTGGAGCCGCGCTGGCCCCGGCTCAGCTTCGTCCGGCCAACGATGGCGCACCGTGCTCCCACGGCCCCGGCTGAGGCGTCCGTCGAGCAATTGCGGCTAATGGATCTTCCGCGGAATGCTTTGATCATAGGTATCAGTCTTGGCGGTACGGTTGCCGCGGGGCTGCAGGAGTTGGGCCGGGACGACTTGCATGTGATCGCCGTAAGCTCGCCCACCTGGGCCGATGGGGTAATTCTGCGCGAGCGGCCGCCGCGTCGCGTGGCGCTCTACTCATCCAGGGACGAAGTCATTGCCTCGCGCGTGGCAGACTGGCCGAGGCTCGCTGCCATTTCCCGCGACTTCGACTGGCTCACCCACAATACGGACCAGCACTTCGCGCCGCTGGCGCAGCTCTTTGCCTCGTACGTCGAGGGCAATGTGGCGGCGATGATCAACAGCGATCCGCTGGCTGAAGCCTCCAGGCTCTAGCGCGTGGCCTGCTTGCGGGCAGCGTCCAAATCACAGACTCTGCTCGGCGCCTGTCGCATGGCAAGCCGACTGCGCTATGCTGTTGGCCATAGACCGGCGGCCCGGCGCGGCTGCCTGCGGAGTTAGGAATGAGCGAATTTGTACTCAACGTCAACGGCGCTC
>CAZWSD010000254.1:0-5479 GCA_964636535.1 uncultured Acidobacterium sp.
GATTGCCCGCGAGCGCAAGCATCGGCACGATCATCAGAAAGCGCCCCATGAACATCGCGAACCCAAGAGTTATGTTGTACCAGTTGGTGTTCGCGTTAAGCCCCGCAAAGGCTGAGCCGTTATTGCCGGCAGTCGACGTGTACGCGTAGAGGATTTGCGAGAGCCCGTGCGGACCTGGATTCGTGATGCTCGCCAAGCCGAGATGCGGCGTGAGCACCGCAACAGCAGAAAATCCAAGAATGATGAGTGGAAAGATTAGCAGGTAGAGCATCGCCATCTGCACGTCGTAAGCCTGAATTTTGTTGCCGAGATATTCAGGCGTTCGCCCGACCATCAATCCCGCAATAAACACTGCGACAATGACGAAGACGAGCATCCCGTAGAGGCCGGAGCCAACGCCGCCAAAGATGACTTCACCGAGCATCATGTTCACCATCGGCACCATGCCGCCTAGGGGCATGAACGAGTCATGCATGGAGTTGACGGCGCCGCAGCTTGCGTCGGTCGTGACTGTGGCGAAGAGCGCTGAATCGGCAATGCCAAAACGGACTTCCTTACCTTCCATGTTGCCGCCGGGCTGCAGGGCCGTCGTTTGCTGGTTCACTCCATGAAAGAGTGGGTTCGGTTGCGATTCGGCCCAGTAGCAAATCGTTACGCCTACGAACCATAGAATGACCATCGCCCCAAGCACGGCCCAGCCGTGACGAGGTGAGCCCGTCATCTGGCCTAGCGTGACGGTCAGGCCGGCTGGGATCAGAAAGATGGAAATCATTTCCAGCATGTTGCTCAGCGGTGTGGGATTCTCGTAGGGATGCGCGCTGTTCGCATTAAAGAATCCTCCGCCGTTGGTGCCCACCAACTTGATGGCCTCCTGCGAGGCAACAGGCCCTTGCGCAATCGTCTGCTTGGAAACAGTCGTTGTGACTGTCTTTCCATTCACCGTGTTTGTCTTCACCTGCGGCTGCATCAGGTGCGCCGTGGTGTATGGCATAAAGTTCTGAATTACGCCCTGGGAGGTAAGAACTAGAGCGAATACGACACAAATGGGCAGCAGCACCCAGAGGAGGGCGCGCGTCATGTCCACCCAGAAGTTGCCCAGCGTCTTCATTTCCTTTCGGGAAATACCGCGAATGAAGGCAATCGCAAGTGAGATCCCTACAGCTGCCGACCAGAAGTTGTGGGTGGCCAACCCCAGCATCTCGGTGAGGTAACTCATCGTGCTTTCGGGTGAGTAGGCCTGCCAGTTCGTGTTCGTCGTAAACGATACAGCCGTGTTCCAGGCAAGAAATGGCGGAACCGCTGCCAGGTGCTGCGGGTTGAGTGGAAGAATCTGCTGAAGACGCTCGATCAGATACGTAAACAATAGACTCGCCGCGCTGAAAATCAGCATGGCTGCGCCGTATACGGTCCAGTGCATCTCTTCTTCCGCCCGTACTCCTGTACATCGATACAGCAGATTTTCCACCGGCACCAGTACAGGGTCGAACCATGTGCGCCGGCGCTCAAATACAGCTGCCATGTATACGCCCATGGGCTTTGCGCAAAGCAACACCACGCCGATGAAAACGCCGATCTGCAGCCAACCATTTACCGTCATTAAAATTTCTCCGGCAATAGAAGTGTTAGGACGAGATAGACCAGCAATGCGCCGGCTAACACTAGCAATATGGCATCTTCAAGCCCCATTCCGGCCCCTCTTCATTGCCTGGCATGCTTTCAGATACAGCAAGGCTGCGCCAAAGCAAATTGCGATGCACACACCAACAATCAGATCCTTCACAATTTTCACTTCCCTTCATTCACCTGGGCAACCAGTAGGGCCCCACCCGCTGAGGATTCGGGCCCCATCGGACGGGCGCGACCGTGGCGCCGGAGAACTACACTCACCCTCGTCAATTGTGGCCGCGGAACCCATCAACTCCGGTGCCTGCGCTTCGCCTTCCGAGTTCTATTCTCGCGCATGAACCCGACAAGCATGACGAACAGCAACGCAATGCAAACTGTGGCAACCGTGAAGCCCCACCAGACGCGCATACAGCAGACCTCGGCATTACCTACATGGAAATGCCGGGACCGCTAAGTGTGCCGTAAGAGCGATATAAAAAAGTTGTAAGCCGTGCGGAGTTTCGAGGCGGCGCTATTCCGTTGAGGACGGAATGAATCGGTAGCCGATCCAGGGCTCAGTCTGGATATACTGCGCTGCCCCCTTGCCCCGCTCGATCTTGCGGCGAAGCTGTCCGACCAACACTCGCAGGCCTTCGGACTGGTCCATCCCTCCCGGGCCCCAGATGGCCCGTAGCAGCACCTTGTGCGTCAGTACTCGTTCCGGATTTCGCGCAAACAGGAGCAGCAGTTCAAACTCTTTCGGAGTCAATCGAATCTCTTCTCCCCGCAAGCGCACCTGGTGGCGCTCGGTGTTGATTTCAAATTCTCCGGCCGCAATGACAGGACGCGCGTACTCGGATTCAGCCTCGCGTTCAGCTGCGCGCCGAAGCTGTACCCGAACCCGCGCCAATAGCTCCTGAATGGCAAATGGTTTGGTGATGTAATCATCGGCGCCTTCATCGAGCGCACGGATTTTTTCCCGCTCCTGGCTGCGCACCGAAACCACAATCACAGGGGTTGATGCCCGTTGCCGAATCTCGCGGGTTAACTCCACCCCATCCATCTCCGGCATAACCAGGTCGGTGATCACCAGGTCGGGATTCGCATCCAGAAAAACCTGAAGCGCGTCGGCTCCATTTGAGGCGGTAAAGATTTCATAACCGTTGCTCTGCAGCGCCGCTCGCAACACGCGCACAATCTGCGGTTCGTCATCAACAACCAGAATCCTCAACGGTGTTTCTCCTGTCTCCCAGAAGGCGCTTCTCGTACAATCCTATGCGTGAACAGCGTTCGCGCCACCGCGGCTTATCGCATCGCAATTGCCGGTGTCAGCCTGACCGTGATTGTAGAAATCTATCGTCTGTTCGCGCTCACCAGCCCCACCATCGTTGCTCTTACACTTCTCTTGTACATTCTATTGCTCGCGGCCCGATGGGGGCTGAGGTTTGCCATTTTCGCGTCGATCGCTGCCGCGGCTTGCCTCAACTATTTTTTCCTGCCGCCCACCGGCACCTTCACAATTGCCGACAATCGGAACTGGGTTGCCCTCTTCGCGTTCTGGGTTGCCGCCGTCATCGCCAGCCAACTCTCCAACCGGATTCAAACCGAGGCCCGGCAGGCAAAGGCACGCGAGCGTGAGGTGGCAATGCTCTTTGAACTCAGCCGCGGGCTCCTGCAGACCGACAAAGTTGCCGAGTTACTCGAAGCTATTCCAGACTGCATTTCCTCCGCCACGGGCGCTACCGAGGTCATCCTTTATGTCGATCGTGGCACACAGGTGTTTCACACGGCTACCGTTGGCCCGGAAGAACTCCAATCCGTGGATTTGCGCGCCGCGATGTATCTCACTGAAGTGCGCGCTTCAGAAATGACCGGTTGGACCATCCTTCCGGTTCGAACCGGGATCAGGCCTCGCGGCGTTCTGCTCGTCCGTAAAATCTCCGCCTCAAAGCAAATCTGCGAATCCCTGGCCCGCTTGGTGTCAATCGGCATCGATCGCGCCGAGGCACTGGAAGAGGCCGCACGCAATAAAGCCGCCAAGGAAAGCGAGCGGCTGCGCGTGGTGCTGCTCGATTCCATTACTCACGAACTCAGGACCCCTTTGACGGCAATCAAGGCTTCTGCCACCGCTCTCCTGTTGGCAAAGCACATCAGTCCAGATAACCAGCACGAAATGCTGAGCGTTATTGATGAAGAATGCGATCGCCTGGACCGCCTTATCGAGCAAGCCGTCGAGATGGGACAGCTCGAAGCCAGCGATATGCATATGAACTTTGCATCCTGTCCTTTGCAGAACCTGATTCAGGCCGCCGTAGAAACCTGCGCGTTCTCTCTTGCGCACCAGCATTTGCAGGTATCCATTGCGGAAGATTGTCAGCCCGTGTTGGCTGACGCTAAGTGGATGGAGCGCGCCATCGTCAACCTCCTCATCAACGCGGCAAAATATTCTCCCGCCGGAAGCACCATTAAGATTACAGCCCAGCCTATTGATGATCACGTCTCCATATCAGTGATAGATGAGGGACCGGGCATCGACCCCGCCGAGAAGGAGATGCTCTTCGAGCGCTTCTATCGAGGACAGCGCTTCCGTGGCCGAGTACCTGGAACGGGAATGGGTCTCGCGATCTGTCTCGCGGTGGTAACGGAGCATCATGGCACGATCAGGGTCGAGAACCTTCCCCACCGCGGCGCTAAGTTCACGATTGTGCTTCCAACTGCCTGACGGATTTATGGACACATTCAAGCTTCGAGTATGATTCGATATCCCCGGCAATGCCGGGGCACTCCCGTAGTGTGCTATCATCCCCCACATACCTCATCACGGCGGTGCGCCATGAGCGCTCCTCTCGACCACTCTAGGGCTGCTTTCTACGGTCAGTTTGTCGCTGCGGCATACAACATGCAAGCCGCTAACCCCGATACCTTGAAGCCCGCGCCTGTAAGCATCCCGCATGGCTGGGAACTCTCCGCCTGGATCAACATGTCGGATTTTTTCCTCGAAACCGAAGACCCGAAATTCTACGGCATCGTCGCCCACCAAACCGCCAACCCCGACCATCGCATTATCGCCATTCGCGGCACTGAAGGAATCGTCGAATGGCTCGACGACGCCGCCTCGCTCCTTATGGTGCCCTTCAAACAGGCTCCGCACGCCGGTCGCGTCGCCTTCGGTTTTGACAAGATCTACTCCACCATGAAGGTCGTGCCCGTGCCCACCCTTGCCGCTGGTCATCCAGAACTCGCCGTCCCCGCATTCACTGGCTCCTTCGGAAATCAGCTCAACCAGCTCGCCGAACTCAGGGAGTCAGGCCGCCCTCAGTTGCGCGCGCTGCCCCCCGGACGCACCCGCCCGGACCGGCCTACCGTCGTGACGGGACACAGCCTCGGCGCTGCGCTCGCCACTCTCTTTGTGCTTGAAAACAGCATCGAGAAACATTTCGACGTCTCAACCTTCAGCACTCTGGCCTCCCCCAGGGTTGGCAATCTCGAGTTCAAATACGTCTTCGACGCGCTCCCTCTCATTTCCTGGCGCGTCTTCAACACCCCTGACGTCGTCCCGAAGTTGCCGCCGTCGATTCCGTTCGTTCTCGACTACGAACACGTCTCCACCGGTTACAGCTTTAACTCCTCCTCCTTCGCAAGACGGAATCTTGGATGCTATCACAGCATCGACACCTACCTGCATTGGCTCGATCACAGCCTGCCATTGGCTCGTGAATGCGCTTAGACCGAAATTGGATATCTCATGGATACCCCATGTTTCCCCTTCCCAAGCATTCGGCGTCACGTCTACTCGGCTGCGAGCGCCCGCCGCTCAGAGCTAGGCTGGGCAGCGCTCTTCGAGAATTCGGAGCCCCATAAGGATCCGTTCCCG
>CAZWSD010000255.1:0-5432 GCA_964636535.1 uncultured Acidobacterium sp.
GCGGCGAATTCATCCTCGTTCAAAGGGTCGAAGATGCATTGCGACTCGAACAGTTCCGGGGCACATCCTGCATACTTCGAGCAAAGCACCCTGATTCCGGAAAGGACGCCTTCATTGGCGACGAGGCCCCACACATCGGAAAGCGTTGGAAAAACGAGCACCTCCGCGCTCCGGTAAATTGCTGGCATCGCTTCAGCTGGTTGCGCTGGATGGAATCGAAGGTTGCGCAGCCCAAGTTCGAATGCCATTGCTTCAAGCGCGCGTTGATCGGGGCCGTCTCCAACCAACAAAATTGAGAACTCCAGTCCCTGCGTCTGCGCGCGCGCCGCTGCGCTTAGAAACGAGGCTATTCCCTTCAGGGCCACAAGCCTGCCTGCATGCAGCAAGACCGGCTTCGGCTCTAAGGCCACTGCCGGAGCAACGGGCGTTGAATAGACTGCCTCATCCACGCAGTTCTGCACTTGCAGAATGCGCCGACGGGCAATTCCGAGACTTACGAGGTATTCCGTCGAGGTCTGGCCATAACTTATCCAATACCTCACCCATTTCGCTGCAGATCGGCGAATGAGCCGACGGGGCAACCCTAAATATCGTTCCGTGTGAGCCGTGCCGCCCCACCACACCCAGACTGGAATGCGGAAGACCGCACCGTATGAGAGCGCCAGCAGTGTCCGGAATCCGATTTCCGATGTGATGATTGCGGCTGGGCGAAGGCGCAACAATTCGATGACATACCCGGGCTCGATGTGGAGGAATCGCTGATCCATAACCTTGCCTGCGGCTCGCATTTTGAGCGTAAACGTCCAACCGAAAACCTTACGACTGGTTGCACCCGGAATAACTGGTTCCTTCCAGGGCCGATTGCTCTCCATCCCGCCATGTAGAATCGTGAGTTCGAGTCGCTCTGCAAGTTTCGAGAAAAGTCTCACCCGATAGGGGGAAACCTGGTTCACAAGCAACGCAACCGACGGCCTGGCATCGGGATTGGTCTCTTTTGCGATCATCGCAACATCCTGGAAAGCGCAACACGAACGTAGGGCGTGAGCCAAAATAACGGCCAGAAAGGGCCTCCATGAGCGCACGCAAAGCGTCGGTATTCCGCAGGCGGAAGGCCCTTCACACCGAGCGTCTTACCGACTTGGACTCGCAATGGAAGCGAGCTATCGAGCCAAGTATTGATTACGCTGTTCTTTCGGCACTCGCCAACAAATCCGGGAGCCACCCAGATGGCGCAACCGAGCTTTCCTGCGCGCAATCCGTAATCAAAATCCCCCATGCTCTGGGTAAAGTCTTCGCTGATGTTTCCTGCCAGCTCTGTGACCACTCTGGGAATCAAAACAACATTACCGTTCATTGTCACGCACCGCTGGGCGTGGCCGGCTGGGTGGAGCATCCGAAATTTTAGCGGATGGAAATGGCTCGCGCGAACGAGGCCGCCGTAAGTCAGTCTACCGGTGTCCGGGTCGCGTGTGGATCCTACAATGATCACTCGGCTGTCGCCACTAGTCGTCAGTTTCTGATAGGTAGCCATCACTTTTGCAATCGCACCATCATCCAGCAGCGTATCGTCGTTAAGCCACAGATAGTGGTCAAACCTTCCCTTCATTGCTTCAGCGAAAGCCATGCGCATTCCGCCATCCCAATAGAGTGAGCCATCTCCGTGAAGCAACCGAACCTGCGGAAAGGTGGACTTGACCGCTGTAGCAGTCCCATCATCGCTTCCATCATCAACGAGCACCACGCTTAGATGCATGTTCTGGGGAATTTCCTGCGCGAAAAGAGCACGAAGAGAACGGAGGGTAATTTCTCGCCTGTTATGGCAAGCCAATAAGACTGCGATGCGAATAGTTTGGTCACTATCAGATGAGGTTGCAGATTCCATAAGTACTTCCGCGCGGCTAACTTTGAGGTTATGCATAAGTGGGCGTCCGAAGGGCGCGCTCCAAATGCAGGATTCCGACTGCTCCTAAGCCCTTAGTACGTTCTCATTATCTTCTTTCGAGCAGCTTCCGCCGACTATCCAGATTGCGGGCCACTCCCCCAACAATCGCGCATTCCGTTCGTAACTGACAGGGTTCGCGCATCGTCGCTCAGGAGGGTTCCGCGATCAATGGCTCATAAACAACATCCCAATTTGCGGAAAGGTAGCCCACTTCTCCAATCGCATTGAGACCCACGATCATTCCAATAATCACGCTTTGTTCGTATCCTGGGTTATAGGTAATCGAATAAACCATTTGGGATACAATTACAAATCCCCACAGGCGAGGATTTAAGCATGCTTTCGCCGGGATAGATAGGGCAGCCAATCTGTTGCAGGTTCGAAGCTCTTGTACGAAGAACCACACTAGCAAGCACAGGCCCACAATTCCAAGCCGCAGATATGTCTCCACGTAGAAATTGTGTGGACCCACCACAACGTCTGAATTACCTATCATACGGGCAAATCCAGTCCCGAATGCATCCCCAAAGAGCAGATGGAACGTGTCAGCTGTTCTCAGGAAGACCAGCTGGTACCAACCTGCAATCCTCCAGATCAATGTATTGTCTGTCGTGGCGGATTGCTGAAGCGACTCAATCATGAAATGCAGGCCAAAGGTTGAGGCAATAAACACCGCTGCCGCACAAATCGCCGCGCAGGCCGCAAAAAGAGACCTTCGCAGGAGCATCGCATTGCGGCGAAACATCCAAATGATTCCAACCGCGGTCACCACCCAGATGGTGCGATGCTGAAGCAGAATCAACGCAGGCCCAATTACGTAATACAGGTTCTGCTGCCATCTGTCGCCCGTACGCGACGCCTTCATTGCCAGGGAGAAGAAGAAAGCGACGCACAAAAACATCGCCGCTGAAGCATCCAGTACGCGCATCGGTGGTTGATACGGATCTGACCAAGTCGCAGCAATGGGCAAATGAAACCCGGTGGCAATCCAGCGAAACACAGCGATCATGATGAGGGCGTATGCACCCTTTTGCCACAGCCTTATCATCCCGGCAATTCTTTTCCTGCTGTATCCAAAGCTGCTGAAGTACACAATCCCAGCAAACAGCCAAAAGAATCCCCGGCACTCCACTCCCGCCTGTGCAGCGCCGTAGGCGGCGATCCCTCTGACCGTCGAAAACAGAACCAGTCCAAGCAGCGTTATGGCCGCAAGCCGGCTTCGTTCGATTCGCGCCATTCCAAGCATGTACCGCAGCATTGCGGCGCAGAGCAGCAACGCAAACAAAACATCTTGCGCGTAGATGTGCAGCCCGATTTGCACGGGAGGCAACCCGACCCAGATGGTATCGGCCACGTAGATGATGAGAACGATGACGGCAGCGCGGCGTGGGGAGCTGAGAAAGACAATGCTCCCCAGAATCAAGATCGAGACCGAGGCCGCTACCAGGATGATCGCGATCGGATTCATTGGGCTTGTCCCCACGGTGCGCCGGGCGGCAATTTACTGTCGGGTCGTCGACGGCTTTGGCTCTGGAGGTAAATCTCCGCATATCGGACGGCGCCAACTCCGGTTCCGTAAGATCGATGAGCAGATTCAGAAAGCCGCAGACCAATTGCCCTGCGCCGTTCCGGGGTCATTTTCTGAAGCCTTTGAATCGCTTGCCGAACAGAGTCGGCCGTTGAATTCACCCAAATCACGTCCGGGCAAATCCGAGCGAAATCACGAAGGCCTTCTACGCGCGAGAGGACCACTGGAAGCCCCGCCCCCATAGCTTCAATCGCCGAGCAACCAAATCCTTCCCAGAATGATGGCATAAGGTATGCGTCCGCGGAGCAGAGGTACGGCGTGATGTCGTCGACGACTCCGATGAAGCGTACTGCTCCATCTATTCCCAGTTCCTCGGCAAGCTTTGCTTCGGAGCGGTGCTCATCCTCCATCCCCACGTGGAGATAGATAATTTCGTGCCGATCAGGCATTGATGCCAGCGCATGAAGGATTGCTCCGTGATTCTTGTACTCCCAGCACCCCGCCACCGTGAGCACCACGAATGCATTGCCGGAAATGCCTAGTTGCCTACGAGCTGCCCTTCGCACATTGTCGGAAGAAGGAACGTATTTCCG
Organism: uncultured Acidobacterium sp.; assembly: GCA_964636535.1. Classification (GTDB taxonomy): domain Bacteria; phylum Acidobacteriota; class Terriglobia; order Terriglobales; family Acidobacteriaceae; genus Acidobacterium. The sequence continues at coordinate 4,064 of CAZWSD010000255.1, forward strand.
ATCATCAAACCAGTTAGGCACAACCTCGGTGGGATTGTGAAAGATCGCAGCCTCGCAGTCTCGAACCGATTCGCTGATGGCTATGCTTCTCACACCCATCGTGCGCAGCACAGTCCTGGATACGAAACGGCGGACGCGGAGGGCACCTTGAAAAGGGAAAACATTATGAAAGGTGCGAAGAACCATTCTCCTTCGGGCCATGAGAGCTGCGAGCCCGTACCAGACGTTGGCACGTTCTGTGTGAAGGTGAACAACCTGGCAGTTGGAATTCCGGATGAGTCGAAAGACCGCCAGAATGTGGTGAATTGAGCGCGAGAACGGCACGTGATGGATAACGAAGCCGCTTTCCTCCAGTTGTGGAGCCAGAGCCCCGCGACGTTGGCCCGTGCAGATGATCTCGCCTGTGATGCCGGCCTGTCTCCATCTGGGCGATGCAGCAAGGAGCATCAATTCGGCGCCTGATGGCTTCAGCTCGCCGAGGATATGCAATACCCTCACTTGTGCTCCGTTGCTCATCGCAGGTTTTCTAGGATGGAATGGTAGACGCCTGCAACCGCTGCGGGCGCGAACTTCCGCTCGGCGGACGCGCGGGCTCTTTGGCCCAATTCAATCCTTTTGTCGACGTCGTTGCCGAGGCCGATCATCGCTGCGGCGAGCTCGCGAGGGGATTCGATATCCACTAGCAACCCGCTGGCGCCGTAATCGAGAACTTCCGGGACGCCGCCTGAATCCTGCCCTCCAATCACCGCCAATCCAATAGCCATTGCCTCCGCTACCGCCATCGAAAATGCCTCCTCTCGCGATGAATGAATCAGCATGTCAACGTCGGAAGCCAACTGTTCCCCGAGGCGCTCCTGCGGCACTGATCCGATGAAGTGGACACCCGCATCGAGGCCTCTAGCCTTCGCCCAGCATTCTGCTTGTTCACCAATTCCATAGCCTGGGCCAAACATCCTCAATTCCGCTCCGGGAAGCTCTCTTCGTACCCGCGCAAAAGCTTGTAGGGCCGTATCGCCGTTTTTTACACGGGACCATCCGGTTAGGACCGTGGCAAAAACAATGCGATTGGAATCTGGAACCTTCCGAGTGCGGCCAAGTTGAAAAATGTAATCCGCTATGGCGTTTGTAACCACCGTCATCTGGCCTCTGTATCTCAATGCCTGACGGAAATGTCGTTCAATATGTCGCGAGACAGCAGTCATTTGACCTGCGCGGCGGGCCACGGACCAAGCCATGACCGCCCTCACGGCGCGGTAAGCATCCGGTGTGAGCCGTAAGATGCGCAGGGGAGCATCGTGGGCGGTGATCAGCGCGGGAATTCCGCTGACGAGAGCCGCCAGTGCAAATTCATAGGTCCAGTGCGCGTGAA
>CAZWSD010000256.1:0-5430 GCA_964636535.1 uncultured Acidobacterium sp.
GGAGGCCTCAACCTTATCTAAACTCCGTGTCCAGTTCCAGCAGGGTGCACTACAGATGGCTCCCATACTGCCGAAGCAGCAAGAAAAACTGAGCGAGCATCCAGCGCCATGCCGACATCTCATTGAGAACCGGCGAAGCAGCCTGCGAATTATCTTCTTCCGGCACCTTATATTCTATCTACCCGAGCTGAATTTGCATCGCAGATAGCGTACCACCTTCAACGGCAACCTGGACATTCATCTTGAATGGGAGTAACTCGTGAACTACGTCAGAATTTAACTCATTGACCCCACCGATGGCTGGAAACGCCTTGTAGACCGCTGACAATTGCGCACGCGAATCAAAGCATATTTGCGCTCGGCATCCCATCAGCGCTTCGCGTCTTTGCGGTAGATTCTGCTCTTTTCCAGCCCGCCAGAAGAAGCTAGCTTAAACCGCCGCACCAGCAGGCAATATATCCTCAGCATCCACCCACTGCGTCGCATACACCCCCGTGTAGCAGGCCACGCAATACGTATTCCCCTCGCAGCCGTCGCCGGATTCGAAGATCCCACCTGCGGCGTCGGCCCCACCACCACCACCTGCGCGCTCGCCGCCAGCCCAAACAACGCCAGCGCAACCGCGCCCATCAGCCTGCTCGTTGTAACAATGCAATTTTGAACGAACTGCATGGCGATACCTCCTCCATCTCGATCGGGAAAAGCTCCCGCCAGGCCTGCTCTTTGTACCTGTCACCGTTACAAATATCAGGATGGGCCTTCAGCGAAGAGAAAATTCAGAGGATGCCGGGGAAACCAAAATCAGAAGCCAGCCGAGAATACCACTCCCGAACCCGCGCCGCACCCACCCAGGTCAAAAACCCGCCCGCTCCCTCACCGCCGCTTTCCCACAGCAAAGTGGCCGGTATTTTGCCCCTCGCTTGTTATCCTGAACTTAAGGGGCACAAAACAGGCGCGGAGCGCGCACCCGCCCCAGGGCCACTCCCGCAGGCAGGGCACTCGCAAGCAGCTCTCCCCAAAACAGGGGGAATCAGCAAAAACTCCGCCCCATCCAATTCATCCATCCATACGATTTAAATCGTATCGATCGTATAAAATCGCAGGGTTGACCCCGGCACGTAAACCATAGTCCTTAAAAGGCTTACAAGCCTAACATCCCGCAACCACATCATTCAAAGGCACTTACCGGACGTTAACCCTGGTTCGAAAAATCGCAGGGTATACGCCTCACTCCACCACAAGCACCCCGTCTACCCCTCTGTCGCAAAGGCTCTTCCTTTGTGCTCTTGGCCGTCTTTGCGGTCAAAAAATCCCTGGGGCGCCCAGGCCGCGCCGGCCCGCGCGGCCCTGCGCCCCCAGATCACTTCGACTCCGTCTCCTCGAACCACTTCAGGTCGAACGCGTCCGCCATCGCCTTGTAGCCCGCCGGATTCGGATGCAGATGGTCCCCCGAATCCAGAGACGGCGCAAACCGCGACGGATCGCTCGGGTCCGCCGTCACCTTGTTGAAGTGGACCACGTAGTCAAAATGACCCGGCTGCCGGATCCAGTCGTTCACCTGCCGCCATGCCGCCTGGTACATCGGCCCGCCCGCCTTGTCGTACCCCGAGCCGCCATACGGCGTCAGTGTCGCGCCAATCACCGTCAAGCCGCGCGCATGCGCCGCGTCGATAATCTCCTGGTACGCATCCTCAAGATGCCTCACCAGCGTGTCCACATCGGCCTGGCTCTTGTCTCCCGAGCCCGCCAGGTGCCCGATATCGTTGATCGCCTCCAGCACCACCACGTACTTCACCCCAGGCTGCGACAGCACATCCCGGTCCAGACGCCGCACCGCCGCCGGGCCCGTTCCATCCAGCAGCACCCGGTTCCCGCTGATCCCCTCGTTCAGCACGCACACATCCCGCGTCGCCGGGTTCGCCTGCAGACGCGCCGCCAGGTCGTCCGGCCAACGGTTGTTCCCGTTCACCGTCGACTGCCAGCCATCCGTGATCGAGTCCCCAAACGCCACCACGCACCGGTCCGGCTGCCGCGTCCCCACTTCCACGCCCGTCAGCCAGTACCAGTGATTCACCTTCACCTCGTTCGCCAACTCCGCCGCCGATACCTGGTCCCCATGCGCAAAATAGCTCGTCGCGTTCGAGTTGTCGTGGTACGTCTCCGGCGCCGGCGGCGCATCAATATGGAAGCTCACCGCCAGGTTCGAGAGCGGCTTCGCCTCAAACTTCACCGGGTCCGATACATACGCAGCTCCCGCCGGTATCGTCACGCTCTGCTTGCCGAAGAACGTCACCACCGTATCCGTCCCCGGCACAATCCGCGAGCTCGCCGCGCTCACCGGCTTCGCAATATGCACTGACGTCACCCTCATCGGCCCCGCGCCAAACACATTCGACAGCCGCACCCGCACATAATCCCCACCCGTCGAAAGATGCACAATCTCACGGAACGTCGTGTTCGTAAACACTGAGGCCGGCGGCACCACCGACGGCCCCGACCGCATCGGAGACGTCGCCCAGCTCCCCGCCCAGTGCAAATTCCTCGGCGCCGTTTGCGCCGCCGCCGTCAGCGTCAAACTCAACAACACCACTGCCAATCGCTTCATCTTCAATGCTTCTCCCGCTGGAATCATAGGTCTTCGGCCGTCACACACCGCCGATTATTCGAACGCAGCCATCCTATCGCATGCAACCCGCCGCATGCATTCTTATGGCAATGCATTCCAATAGCAGATCACCCGGGCCAGCCGCCCTGCACCCTCAGCCCCACGGCTTCAGTTCACGTCGTCGCCCACCACCAGCTGCATCGGCTGCGGTGGCGTCGCCGCCTCGTCCTCGATCAGCACCGTCCGCACCTCGCCGCCCGCATACGTCACACGGCTGCCCGTGAACACCGCCGCCTTGCTCCCGGCCTTGGTCACCACCAGGACATAGCTGCCGTCCGGCACATCCACATACCCCGAATCCTGCCCCGGCCCAAGCCCCTTCACCACCGGCGTCGCATCCTGCAGCGACTGCCCGTTCCCCAGGTAGTACACATCCACCGCTCCAGAGGCCTGAGCCGTCTGCAAAAACCGCACCGCAAACTCCCCAACCGGCGCTGATTCCCCCTCGTCCTTCAGCAAATTCGCGTCAAACCCGCTCCCCGCATCCGCCAGATACACCGAGTGCTGCTCCGCGGCCTGCAAGTCCGCCCTCAGCGTTGCCAGCGGCTTCTTCGTTCCCGTCGCAACAATGGTGATCTTCACAGGCCCCGGCGCCAGAATCGCGTAGTTCGTAATCCGGCCCACCGACACATCCTTCGCGATCTCCGTCTGCCCCGCATAAACATCCACCGCCGGCGCATTGTTAGAGGCGTCCACCACCCGCAGCAGCGAAGTCGTCTGCGACTCGGACACCGTCTGGCAGGCGCACAGCGGCCACACCACCGCCGCCACCACCAGACCACCGGCCATCCGCTTCCAGAACAATAAGGCTCTCGCTTCAGCCATTTCCCGTCTTCGCTCTTCTTTCATCTTAACTACACCCGCGGCTCCGCGGCCCAATGCCGGAGAAATTGGCCTCTCATCGCTCGATCCGTTTCCGCCGCGATGCAATAACATGTTACCCATCAATTACTTGCATGCAATTGCGCACCCCTGGCCCTCCTGCCGATGCACTCCACTTTCTTGTCCACGCCTTGCACCCGATTGGCCCGTTTTTCCATCTATTAATATGGGATCTGTCTGAACTAGGACACCTGCGCGGAGGGCTCAGCGCATGCATCGCACGAGTCACGCCGTCTCTACGGCATTTGCCCAGCGCATGATACTCTATAATTCTGGGGGAAAAGTGCGCCCATCATCCCGCGGCTCGGTCCGCATCGGGAAGCGCCTCGTAACGGCCTCAATCGCACTTCATCCAAACAAATACGCCAGATCCGACTCTTTTATCGCGGGAGATAAATCCGCTTGGCATTAGACGACAAGTACGAAGAGGACATTCAAAAACTGATTGACGTTGGCAAGGAAAAGGGCTACCTCACCTACAACGACGTCAATGACATGATTCCCGGCGACCTCACTTCGCCTGAAGATCTTGAAGACCTGATGAACACAATTGGGACCCAGGGAATTGACATTCTCGAGGGCGGCCCCAAATTGGGTGGCGACGGCTTCGAGGACGAAGAAGGCGAAGACGTCGAGCTGGACCTCACTCCGGGAACTCTCGAAAAAACCAACGACCCCGTGCGCATGTACCTGCGCGAAATGGGCACCGTTCCCCTGCTCACACGCGAAGGCGAAGTTGAAATCGCCAAACGCATCGAGCGCGGTCAGATGCGCGTCATGAAAGCTGTTTCGCGTTCGCCGATCGTCATTCGCGAGATCGTCGCCCTCGGTGAAGACCTCCGCCGCGGCGTCCGCAACATCAAGGAAGTGGTCACCTTCGACGAGGAGGAACTCACTGAAGAGGTTCTGACCGCCCGCGTCCGCAAGCTCACCAGCCGCACTGACGGCATCGTCAAACACCAGAAGAAGATTGTCGCCCTGCAGGAAAAGCTCGCCGGCATCAAGAATAAACCAAAGGAGCAGCGCAAGCTCCGCTGGCTCATCGGCCGCGAAATGGTGCACATCACGCGCATCGTCCGCGACATCAAGTACACCAACCAGGAACGCAAGCGCCTCCTCGACAAACTCAGCAAGACCGTCGACGCCATGCGCATGCTCGAGCGCCAGATCCGATCGCTCGAAGCCAAGCACGAGCAGTCCAAGAGCGAGGAACTCAAAAAGGAGTACCGCCGCCAGCAGAAAAACTGCCGCAACGACCTCGACCAGCTTGAAAAGGACGCCGGCCTTACCATCGCCGAGCTCAAGCGCACCCAGCGCGAGATCGTGCAGGGTGACATGGACGCCGAGCAGGCCAAGCGCGAGCTGATAGAAGCCAATCTGCGCCTGGTCGTCTCCATCGCCAAAAAATACACCAACCGCGGCCTCCAGTTCCTCGACCTTATCCAGGAGGGCAACATTGGCCTCATGAAGGCGGTCGACAAATTTGAGTACCGTCGCGGTTACAAATTCTCAACCTATGCCACCTGGTGGATCCGGCAGGCCATCACCCGCGCCATCGCGGATCAGGCCCGCACCATCCGCATCCCCGTGCATATGATCGAGACCATCAACAAGCTTATCCGCACTTCCCGTCAGCTCGTACAGGAACTCGGACGAGAGCCAACCTCCGAAGAAATCGCCACGCGCATGGACATCCCCGTCGCCAAGGTCCGCAAGGTCCTCAAGATCGCTCAGGAGCCCATCTCGCTCGAAACTCCCATCGGCGAAGAGGAGGACTCGCACCTCGGTGACTTCATCGAAGACTCCGGCGCCGTATCTCCCTCCGAGGCCGTCATCAGCGTCAACCTGAAGGAATACACCTCGCAGGTGCTGCGCACGCTTAC
>CAZWSD010000257.1:0-5420 GCA_964636535.1 uncultured Acidobacterium sp.
GCGTCGGGAGGCGTGCCGGGTTTCGACCGGAAGGCAGGCGTGGATGGAAGGAATGGAGCGCTGGGAGGGCCGGCGCGGCGGGAGTTTGCGGGCGCGGGATCGGCAGGGGCGTTGTGCGGCGGCGTCGAGGTCAGTGATGCCGGGCAGGGGCGTTGCGGCGGCTTGCGGGGGGTGGTCCGGGTGTGCGACGAGCATGGGCCTGGCGGGCGTGGAATCGGAAGGCTGGGCGGGGGCGTTATGTTGGGCGTGGGGGTTGGGGTGAGCGGCGGCAGCCTGGTTGCGTTCACGCTGGAGCATGGGGAGCAGAATCGCGGCGAGGGTGGGCTCGTGGGCCTGCCGGGCCTGGGTTTCAGCGGCGATGGCGGCCTGTTCGAGATCGATGAGGAGGCGGAAGAGGGAGATTTTTCCGTCGAGGATGGCGTCGACGAAGGCATCGGCGATGGCCTCCTGGCGGGCACGGGCGCGGGCGAGCAGGGTCTGGGCGAGGGTGCGTTGGTTCCAGGCGGGAGCGGGCGCGGGCCGGGGTTCGAGGTCGTCGTCGAAGGCGGGGCTGGGGGTGGCGACGGGATCGTAGGGTTGGTCGAAGGGCGAGTCGGACATGGGTGCTCCTGGAGGCAAGGTGAGCAAAAGCAAAACGGGACGCTGTTGGGCGTCCCGTGGGTTTATGAGTATTTGGCTCTAATAACAGGATACCAATTTTGGGGGTAATATCCGGCACATCCGGGGGCTGGCCGTCCGGGCGGACGCGTGCTTCGCACGCAAAGCCCGGCACCGCCAAGGGCGGAGAGGAAGATGCATTGCCACAGAGGGCACAGGGAAGGGCCACGGAGGCGTGGGTGGAGAAATGCAGCCGGGCGGCTTATCCATTCTGGTGTCCTGGGGGGAGACTGGGGCGGCGTGGGGGTGTGGTGTGGGGTACGGTGCGGAAGTTGGTTGAGAAAAGGTATACTTGGAGCGCTTTCAATCTCTGGATGCGAACGAGTACGAGGAGTAAAGCGGTTTTTCTGCGTTGCATGGCGGTATTGCGGAAAACGGCGGGGAGATCCAGCGGTTGAAGTGAATCCGGGAAGGCAGACGAGGCGGGGATGAAGATGAGAGTTCGATTTGCGATGATGCTGGGATTGGCGCTGACGCTGGGCGGCGCGACGATGATGGCGCAGCCGATGGGCCAGGGAGATGCGAAGGCGGCGGTGAGGCCGGAGGGTCCGTGCGATATTTATGCGGCGGCGGGCGATCCGTGCGTGGCGGCGCAGAGCACGACGCGGGCGCTGTATGCGGGGTATAAGGGGCCGCTGTACCAGGTGAAGCGCGAGTCGGATGGGAAAACGTTAAACATAGGTGTGGTGGAGCCGCATGGGAGTGATCCGGGCGGATATGCGGATGCGGCGGCGCAGGATGCATTCTGCAAGAACACGGTGTGCTGGATTACGGAGATCTATGATCAGTCGCCGAATCACAACAACTTGACACAGGCACCGCGGGGGGCCTGGAGCGGTCCTGCGCTGGGGGGGATGGATAATCTGCCGCTGGCAACGATGGCGCCTGTGATGGTGATGGGCCACAAGGTGTATGGAGTGTTCATAGAGCCGGGGATGGGCCTGCGGGATGACGACCCGAAGGGCACGGCGGTGGACGACCAGGCGGAGGGCCAGTACTGGGTGATTGACGGGCAGCACTTTAACGGCGGTTGCTGCTTTGATTACGGGAATGGAGAGATCGACAGCCACGACGATGACGCGGGGACGATGGAGGCTGCGTATTTTGGGGATGCGCCGTGGTGGTATCACGGGAATCCGCCGGGACCGTGGGTGATGACGGACCAGGAGAACAACCTGGTGGGATGCGTGAATCCGGATGGTGGGAATTTGTGCGTGAAGCTGCCGGAGATCGATTGGCGTTTTGTGACGGGGATGGCGAACGGGGAGCCGCACCACTGGACTTCGCTGGGCGGGAATGCGCAGCGGGGTGAGCTGCAGGTGATGTACAGCGGACCGCGGATCGGGCCGGCATACGATCCGATGCGCAAGCAGGGAGCGATCCTGCTGGGCAATGGCGGGGATAACAGCAACGGTTCGGCGGGGACGTTTTACGAAGGCGCGATGACGGCGGCGGGGACATTCCCGACAGACGCGACGGAGCAGAAAGTGGAGGCGAACATAGTGGCGGCGGGCTACGGAGTGATGCCGCTGAGCGTGGCACCCGCGGGCGAGACGGCGATGCCGCCTGGAGTGCAGACGTTTTGGCCGGGAGGGAAGCAGGCGGTGACGGTGAAGTTTGCCAATACGACGGGCGCGCCGGCGAGGGACGTGAAGCTGAGCCTTGGATTGCCGCCGGGATGGAGTGCGGAGGTTGCGGGGACGGGGGAAGCCTCGAAGACGTTTGGCGCGGTAGCCGAAGGGCAGAGCGTGAGCGCGACGTTTGCAGTGACGGCTGGGCCGGAGATATGGAACGGCGACGTGACGGGCGAGGCGTGGTGGACGGACGGGTCGAATGGCGAGCATAAGTCGCTGACGGCGATGGAGGCGGCGCGGGATGTGCCGGCGGTGAAGATCAACGAATTCAGGATAGGGACGGCTGGGCCGGAGAACGGGACGAACTCGTTTATTGAGCTGTACAACGCGGGGAAGAGCAGCGTTGACGTTTCAAACTGGACGCTGACCGAGCATGCGGCGCGGCAGGCGGAGTTTTCGCGGGTGCGGATTCCGGCGGGGACGCGGATTGCGTCGCATGGGTTCTATCTGCTGGGCCTTTCGGACTCGGGACTGGCGGCCGAGGCGCATGCGGGCGCGAAGACGATCTACGTGCGGAGCGTGACGGGGATGAAGGCGGGCGACACGGTGGAGATTGGGACCGGGGTGCGCGCGGAGGCGCGGAAGATAGCGAGCGTGGGGACGGCGGCGAGCGCGCGGACGACGGTGTGGCAGCCGCTGCCGGATGGTCCGGAGCTGACGGCGCCGGCGGGCTCGACGAATGTGCCGGTGCAGAGCGTGGCCGGGTTCAAGGTTGGAGAGAAGATCGCGCTGGGGTACGGCGCGGGGTATCCGAGCGTTCCGGTGAAATTGGAACGGTATGAGTTACGAATGGTGACGGCGGTGGGCAAGCCGGGGACGCAGGCTCGGCTGGCGGCGGCGGCGGCGAAGGGAACGCGGAACCTGAAGGTGACTTCAGTGAAGAATATCTCCGTGGGGGACAAGATCCGGCTGGATATTGACAGCGTCGGGCACGGGATTGAAACCGTTACGGTTACAAAAGTGGGCACGGCGGCGACGGGCACGTGGCTGAAGGAAGACGCGAGCGCCGGGGCGACGAGCATCGAGGTTGGCAGCGCGAAGAATTTCGCCGTGGGCGACCAGATGGCGGTGGGCACGGCGCCGCACTTCCAGACCGTGACGATTACGGGCGTGGGCGGGGCGAAAGTGGAGTTCAAGCCGGCGCTTGCGCAGGCGTATGGCAGGGGGCAGCAGGTGGTGGACGTGGGCACGGGGCTGGAGCTGGCGGCGCCGCTGAAGTTCAACCACTCGTCGAACCTGCCGTTCAGCGACCGGGGGACCGGGATCAGCTTTGCGCCGGCGACGAAGGTTGCACTGCGGAGCGATAACCCTGTGCAGGCGCTGGGTACGGGGATCACGCTGAGCGGCGCGCTAGGGAAGAATCATGGGGTGGACGCAGTGGTGCGCGACGCCAGCGTGACGACGGCGGGCTACCAGGGCGAGCCGGTACCGAACCAGTGGTTTGGCGGGCCTGAGCTGACGGCGAAGTCGCAGGTATTTGGGCGTCTAGTGAAGGTGGACGAAGGGAGCATCGCGCTGCGGACGGCAAGCGGCGAGGTGGTGGACAGCCTGAATTATGGAGGGCTGACGGATCCCTGGCTGGCGGAGGGATACCAGGGCAAGTCGGGTTTGTTTGCGAGCGGCTGCTATGTGACGACGCCGGGATTGGCCAGCGGCGAGGGGGTGAGCGCGGAGCGCGTGCCGGATGGCTACGCCACGGACAGCAATTGCGCGGATTTTGTAACTCCAGCGGTTACGAAGCTGGCGCAGGCGGCGCGGTTGGGCGCGACCAACTTCAAGGTGGCTGGCGTGGAGGGATTCCGCGCGGGCCAGACGGTGAGGATAGGCGCGGGCCGGCAGATGGAGACGGCAGTGATTGCGACGGTAGGCGCGGCGGGCGCGACGACGTTGAGCGGCGCGACGAGTGCGGGGGCGAAGGTGATACCCGTGGCGAATGCGGATGGATTTCGGCCTGGCGAGACGATTTCGATTGGCAGCGGCGCGGATTTCGAGACGGCGATTGTGGCGGAGGCCGGCGAGTATCGCAGGCCGCACGTCGTGGTGACGGCTCCACTGACCGAGGCGCATGCGGCGGGCGCGGAGGTTGCGGGAACGGGGATTACGCTGACGGCTCCGCTGGCGCGTGGTTATGCGAGCGGGACACAGGTGACGGGAGGGGTGGCGACGCCGGGCGCTGCGAACCGCGCGGAGTAGATGCATCGGCGGGCCGCGGGGGCGCGCCTTGTGCGGAGAACCCACCCTGATTTCGCGAGGGTGGGTTCTCCGGAAATGTATCTATAATGGTTACTAATTTCCCGCATCTCGGGGTGGAGATGCGGGAAATGCTGGATTTGCGGGGGCCGCGGCTATTTGGGGTAGGATGGGTCCATGATGGCGCAGGCTTCTCCACCGAAGGGCTTGTGGCGGGCGCGGATGTCTGTGCCGGTCTTGGGGAAGTTGAGCCAGGGGCCGTGTTGCGCGGTCGTGTATCGTGGCCAGGCGGCGGGTCCGGTGGGCGTGCCGGTTTTGGCTAAATTGGTCCAGTAGATATCGAGGTCGTGGCCGATTTCGCGGCCATTCGCGTCGGGTTTGCCGCCGCCGGGGAAGAAGTTGAGGAGGTAGAAGAGCTCGGAGGTGTGATAGGCGGAGGTCTGGCCGGGGTCGGGACGGTCGAAGCGGTAGACCCAGGTGGGGTGTCTGTGGGCGGCGCGCCAATTGGCGAGGAGGCGGATGGCGCAGTGGAAGTCGTGGTCGGTGGCGAAGCGGGCGGAGGGTGAGCCGCGGAGCGGGCTGGGGTGATTGAGGTAGTAGGCGTCGAGTTTGGCGGCGGCCTTGTAGCCGAGGGTTTCGGCCATGACATGGGCGAGCTGGGAACTGGTCTGGCCGGTGGGGACGATTTCACGTGCATTGGTGCCGAGGACGAGCGGGACGGGATCTTCTTTGCCGGCCTGGTAGACGCGCCACGGCATTTCCGGCAGAACCCAGCCGTTGACGCTGGCTCCGCGATAGCCCCACCAGGTGACGGGCGGCGGGAGCGGGGCCTGCTTGTCAATGGCGAGGACCTGCGCGGTGGTGAGGGCGCGCTGGTCGGCGAGGGTTTTGCCGAGGGCTTTGGAGACGGGCGCCCACGCGATTTCGGATTCGCTTTTG
>CAZWSD010000258.1:0-2706 GCA_964636535.1 uncultured Acidobacterium sp.
AGCCCGGACCGGCTGCGGACGGTGAGCTACGGCAAGGAGAAGCAGTTCTGCACGGAACAGACGGAATCGTGCTGGCAGCTGAACCGGCGTGCAGAGTTCACGATGGACAGCGGCAACCAGTAATTGCAAGAAAAAGAAGGCAGTATCCGGAGAGTTACGGTCTGGACGCGAAAAGTTGTCGCGCGCGGGCCTCTCCGGATGCTGCCTTTTTCCGTCATACTCAAGAAAGCGAGCGCTTCCGCGCTCAGGGTGATGTCTATGCGAATGAGCTTTCGAGTCCTTGCGGCGGCAGTTGCGTTCGGGCTGTTGATTCCCACTCCGCGGGCACATGCCGTATCCAAGGAAATCATTCAACTGCAGGTGCAGGTGCAATCGCTGCAGAATGCGGTGCAACAGTTGCAGCAGCAGCAAGCGGCGCAACTGGGCATGATCCAGCACATGCTGCAGCAGAACACCAACACGGTGGACAAGATTGACCAGGCGATCAGCACGCTCGAGAACCAGGTGCAGGCGCAGGTGCAGTCGGGTGGAGGGAAAATTGATCAGGTTTCGACGCAGATGCAGAACCTGAACAATTCTGTGGATGACCTGCAGACGAGGATTGAAAGGCTGAGCTTCAGCGTGGGGCAGATGCAATCGACGATGAAGGCTCTGCAGGCGGCACAGACAGCGAGCGCCGCGGCGGCTTCAGCGGGGCAGCAGACGTCGTCTTCCAGCACGAGCGGGCAGAGCAGCACGCCGCAGGCGCAGGGCGGCACGGGCACCCAGAGCGAGAGTGGTTCTGGGACCAGCTCTGGAAATGCTGAAGGCACGGGTTCGGGCAGCGGCGCGGCCCTGGGTCCGCTGCCGGCGCAGAGCGCGTCTGGCCAGAGCCCGACGGCTCCGGCGCCGCAGACGTATCCGCCGATTCAGCAGCTTTACCAGGTGGCGCTGAGTGACTACAACGCCGGACGCTATGACCTGGCGGCTGGTGAGTTTGCAGACGTGGTGAAGGATTATCCGTATGACAAGATGTCTGGCCACGCGCAGTTCTACGTGGGTGAATCGTATTACCGGGAGCAGAAGTACCGGAAGGCGATCCAGGCCTATGAGCAGGTGCTGTCGCAATATCCGGGGAGTGACAAGGCGCCAGGGGCGCGGTTGCACAAAGCGTACGCAGAACTGGCGCTGGGGGAACGGTCAGCGGGGATACGGGATTTGAAGGATTTGATTGGACGCTTTCCGCAATCGCCGGAGGCGGCACAGGGGCGTCTGCGGTTGAACGGACTGCTGGCTTCTTCACCGTCCTCGGGTAAGCCGAGTCCATACCAGTACGAGCAGCCGTAGTTGGCGGGGAATGCTCGTTGTCGACGGAGGGGTATTGCGGTTCAGAGACGGGGGGCTGATGTGGAAGTTCAGCTGAAGCGAACCAGTGATGCAGCCGAAGATGGGGATGGAGTGCGGTTTCTAGTGGACCGGCTCTGGCCGCGCGGGGTTCGCAAGGAGTCGTTGAAACTGGACAGCTGGTTGAGGGAAGCGGCTCCGAGCACGGAGCTGCGGAAGTGGTTCGCCCATGATCCGGCGAAGTGGGAGGAGTTCAGGCGGCGGTATTTTGCAGAGCTGGACGCACGACCGGGTGTATTGGAGCCGCTGTTTGTCGCAGTTCGGAGGGGCCGGGTGACACTGCTCTACGGTGCGCGCGATACGGAGCATAACCAAGCGGTAGCGCTGAAGGCCTATCTGCGAGCACATCAGAAGAGGGCCAGGAGCTGAGAGATAGCCAGCGCGCGCAGATTTGGCGCATCAGGGACAGTCGCTGAGATCGACTGAGAGAGTGCGCTGCTCCTTGCTGGACTGGCGGGCAAGCTCGACGAGACGGGTGGTGCGCCAGGCTTCTTCGGCCGTGACGGCGAGTGGGCTTTCGCCGAGGAGTGCGTCGCGGACATTGGCGTAATAGCCGCGGTAGTCGCCGTTTTCCGTGGGGATGCGGTGGGGCGGCTCGTCCATGACCTGCAGGGCGCCCCAGTCGGATTCGGGATCGACGCCGAAGCCGGGTGCGGTGAAGCTGACACCGTCCTTGAGCTGCTGCTCCTGGGGGTCGAGTCCGTACTTGACGTAGCTGCCCTTCATGCCGTGGAGGGTGAAACGTGCTCCTGGAATACGGGCAATGGACGACGCAGAGAGCTTGACGGTGAAGCTATGCTTGGCGGAGAAGGTCAGTTGGATGTCGAAGGCATCGTCGGAGACGGCACCGTCGCGGTCAGTGCGCACGCTTGCAGTGATGAGCGTGGGTGAGCCGAAGAGCGCGACGGCCTGATCGATGAGGTGGGTGCCGAGATCGAAGAGCGTGCCGCTGCCGGGCCCCCCGCTTTCGCGCCAGACTTCAAGTCGCGGTTCCGGGCGGAAGCGGTCGAAGTGAGACTCGTAGGAAACGAGTCTACCGAGGGTGCCGGAAGTGAGGATCTTTTTGACGGTAAGGAAATCACCATCCCAGCGGCGGTTCTGGTAGGCGCTGAGAAGCAGCTTGCGGTCGCGAGCGAGGCGGATGAGGCCAGTGGCCTCAGCGGAGGAGAGGGTGAAGGGCTTGTCGATGACGACATTGCGTCCGTCGCTGAGGCACTCTTCTGCAATCTGGTAGTGGTTATCACTGGGTGTAGCGAAAACCACGAGATGGATGCTCTTGTCATCAAGCATTTCGTCGAGGGAGCGGTAGCAGGGGACCTGGGG
>CAZWSD010000258.1:2806-5391 GCA_964636535.1 uncultured Acidobacterium sp.
TTCGCTGAGGCGGTAGAGGCGGCGCCATACGAGCCGGTTGATGATGACGACCATGCTGGCCATGATGATGGTGGCCAGAAGCAGCGTGGAGAAGTCGCCATGATTGCTGGCTGCGCTGATTTGGGCGCCGAGGCCGAGGGTCTGGATGGTGGAGTGATGAATTTTGAAGTATTCGGCGACGATGGAAGCGTTCCAGGCGCCTCCACTGGCGGTGATGAGGCCGGTGATGAGGTAGGGGAAGATGCCGGGCAGGATGAGGGTGGTCCAGTTTTGGAGGCTGGAAAAGCGGAACAGGCCGGAGACCTCGCGGAGGTCGGCAGGAATAGCCATGGCACCGGCGATGACGTTGAAGAGGATGTACCACTGAGTTCCGAGGAGCATGAGGGCGATGGAGCCGAAACCAAGTCCCATGCCGAGCTTCATGAGCCCGATGACAATGAGGGGGAACAGAGCCGTAGCGGGGAAGGATGCGGCGATCTGAGCGAGAGGCTGCGCGACATTGGCCAGCTTTGGATGGAAGCCGATGGCGACGCCGACGGGGATGGTCCAGAGGCTTGCGATGAGGAGGGAGGCGTTGACGCGGAGGAAAGTCATGGCGGCGCCGGCCAGCAGGGTGAGGAGTTGGTGTGCTGTGACGCTTTTGAGCAGCAGGATGGCGTGGAAAGCGAGGATTCCGGCTAGGGTGGCGGCGGCGGCGGCGACGATTGCAAAGGAGAATGAGGTGCGCTTGCGGCGCTTAGGGGCGACTTTTGCTGCGGGGAGCAAGCGATGGCCGCTGTGTGCGAGGCGCGCATAGAGGCGCTCTGAAATGGGCAGGAATGCGCGATTGGAGAGGTACTGCAGCATGTTGCTGTTGCGCAACAGGTGCAGGATGGGCGAAGTGATGCGCTGTGCGCTCTCGACGTTTTCAAACTTGAATTTATCCGACCATGCGATGAGGGGGCGCCAGAGGAGTTGGTCAGTGAACACGATGATGAGCATCATCGTGAGGAGCCCCCAGAGGATGGCCGCGATGTCGCCATTGGAGGCCGCGGTCTGCAGGTAGGAGCCGAGTCCCGGCAAGCGGAAGTTGGTTGAGCCGAGTGGGAACATTTCGCAGACCATGAGGAAGAACCATCCGCTGGCGACGGAGACCATGGAGTTCCAGATGAGGCCGATGGCGGAATAGGGAAGCTCCAGCTGGACGAGTCGCTGCCAGCGGGAAAAGCGATTGATGGTGCAGGCTTCAAGCAGTTCGCGGGGGATGGTTTTGAGGGAACTGTAGAAGCTGAAGGCCATGTTCCAGACTTCGCCAGTGAAGATGAGCAGGATAGCGCCCATCTCGACGCCGATCTGCTTGCTGGGGAAGAGTGACATCATCGCAAGCATGACGCCGGGCAGGAAGCTGAGAACGGGGATGGACTGGAGGATGTCCAGAGTGGCGATCATCAGTGCTTCCATGCGTCGGTTGTAGGCGGCGATGTAGCCATAGACGATGGCGAAGAGCAGGCTGAGGACGTAGGCGATGAAGATGCGGGCCGTGGATTCAAGCGCGTAGCCCGGCAAGTAGCGCGGTGAAAGGTGAATGACGACGGAGGGGATGGCCGAATGCAGCCAGGAATGGGCCACCCAAAGCATGATGTAGAAGCCGGCGAGCAGAGCAGCCGCGACGCCCAGGTCAATGACGATGGGCCAGGTGCGTTCAGCAACCTGGGCGCGGGAGAATGTGTTGCTGGAGGCTGCCGGCGGCTTCACTCGAGCGTTTCTCCACTGGAGACGACGTCTTCTTCGGACTCCGGAAGTTTGAATCGGCGCCGTCCTGCATCGAAGTCGAATAACTCGGCATAGCGGCCCCAATTGATGGCGGTTTCCAGCTGGCGCAGGGTCTCTTCGCTGCTGAATTGCTCATCGAGCATGTCGAGGAAGAACTCTTCCGGGATGGTGTGGTCGCTCTTGCTGGAGAGGGCGCGGGTGATCTGGCGGAGGAGGAGAACGTGTTCGAGGGCGGCTTCCCGGAAGAGCTCCTTCTGGCGCAGAATTTCGGATTCGGCGAAGGCGGTGCCTGTGGAAGTGATGCTGACGTCACCTTCTTCGACCTTGAGGAAGCCGAGGAGCTGGGCCGCGTCGACGATGGGGAGGAGGTCGTCGATTTCGAAGGCGAGTTCATTGGCGAGGCGATAGATGTCAGCTTTGCCGCCCAGGTCGATGACGATTTCGAGGAGCCCGGCGATGCCGCCTGGACGGGCGTGGGGCAGCATTTCGTAGTGCATCTGGCGCTGGTCGCGGATGGGGCGGCCGCTGGCGAGCAGGGGCATTTCGGCGGGCGGGAGGTCGGGTTTGGTGAGGACTTTGTAGATGTAGTCGACCAGGGCAGTGAAGGGTGGGCTTTTGCGGTCGCGGGGATGGGGGATGGTGACTTTGAAGTCAGTGCGAACGTGGCCGGGATTGCGGCCGAGCACGATGATGCGGTCGGAGAGGAGAACAGCTTCTTCGATGTTGTGAGTGACGATGAAGATCGAACGGGTAGGGATGGTCTTCTTCTGCCACAGTTCCATGAGTTCGCTGCGAAGATTTTCGGCGGTGAGGACGTCGAGCGCGGAGAAGGG
>CAZWSD010000259.1:0-5385 GCA_964636535.1 uncultured Acidobacterium sp.
GCCCTGCGCAACAACACCTGGCACGACGTCGAGCACGCCTGCTTCTTCTTCACCTTCCTCGCCTTCTGGTGGATCGTCCTCGAGCCCTGGCCTACCCGCAGCCGCTTCTCCCGCTGGCTCATCATCCCTTTCCTCGCCGGGGCCGAAATCGTCAATACCGCCGTCTCCCTCTTCCTCGTCTTCTACGGCAAGGTCGTCTATCCCACCTACGCCCATGTGCCGCGCATCTTCGGCATCGCTCCACTCACCGATCAGGCCGCCGCCGGCGCGGAAATGTGGGTCATGGGCGGAATGGTCTTCTGGGTCCCGCTCATGTTCATCACCCTGCATTTGCTCTCGCCCGGCCGCCGCCGCCGCATGGCTCTTGCCTATGAGCGCGCCCACGCCCGCATCCGCCGCCCTCTGCCCAAACCCATCGATCTCCTTCAGACCCCCATCCTCGGCCCCATCCTGCGCTCCCGCTTCGGCCGCGCCGGACTCCAGAGTCTCACCCTCCTCCTCATCGCCGCCCTCATCCTCGACGGAATCCACGGCACTCCCCTCAGCGGACTCAACCTCGCCGGCTCAGTCCTCTGGAACATGCTCCGCCCCCTCAACCTGCTCCTGTTCTTCTTTGCAGGCAACATCTTCTGCATGGCATGCCCGTTCACCCTGCCCCGCGAGTTCGCACGCTTCCTCAAACTTGGCAAATTCCCCTTCCCCAACTGGCTCAAAAACAAATGGCCCGCCACCATCCTGCTCCTCATCTTCTTTTGGGCCTATGAGCACTTCTCCCTCTGGAACTCGCCGCTTTACACCGCCTACGTCCTCATCGCCTACATCGTCGCCGTCTTCGCCATTGACTCGATCTTCCGTGGCGCCAGCTTCTGCAAATACGTCTGCCCCATCGGTCAGTTCAACTTCTTCGCATCGCTCATCTCGCCGCTCGACCTCACCATCAAGAGCCCGCAGGTCTGCTCCTCCTGCTCGTCGCGCGACTGCATCCGCGGAAACCAGACCCAGCGCGGCTGCGAGCTCCAGCTATACCTCCCCACCAAGGTGGGCAACATGGACTGCACCCTCTGCATGGACTGCGTCAAGGCCTGCCCCAGCGACAACATCGCCCTCGTTCTCCAGCCGCCCATGCGCGACATCACCCGCAACCCCATCCGTTCTTCACTGCGCAAATTCTCCACACGCTTTGACGTAGCCGTCCTCGTCCTCCTCCTCAGCGTCGGCTCCATCTTCAACGCCGCCGTCATGATCGCGCCTGTCGTCGACGGACTCTCCGCCTTTGAAATGCACCATCCATTCTGGGCCGGCGACATCGGCACCCTCCTCATGGCCGCCACAACCTTCCTCGCCCTGCTCGCCCTCTGCCTGCTCATTGCCAAGGCGCTCCAGCTCTTCTCCTCCGAATCAAGACTCCGCACCGTCTTCTGCCGCTTCGCCATCGCCATGGTCCCTCTCGGGCTTTCCATGTGGGCCGCGCACCTCACCTTCCACATGGTCACCGCCGGCTCCACCCTCATGCCTTCCCTCCAACACGCCTGGAACTCAATCGCCGGCCCCGCCCACCCCCACAACATGGCCATGCACGCAATGGCGGGAATGAACATGCAGAACATGCAGAACATGTCCACCATGACCCACGCCTCCCCCATGTCCATGATCACCAAGCCCTCGCAGCTCATGATCATGCCCGGAGCCAAGGGCATCAACCTCTTCAGCCTCCAGATCTGGATTCTCGACCTCGGCTTGCTCCTCACCCTCTACGCTGGCTGGCGTCTCGTAAGGCAAATGGCCACCACCGCACGCAACGCCGCTGCCATGCTCACCATCTGGGCCCTCAGCAGCACAGCCTTTTACGCCATCTGCCTCTGGGTCTACACCCAGCCGATGGAAATGCGCGGGATGATGATGTGATGGCCCGCCGCTATTTACTCCTCGTACTGTTACTTCTACTCACCGGCCGCGCCTTTGCCGACGGCGGACGCCTCCGCTTTCGCAAGCCCGCCGGACCATTCACCGTCACCCTCTTCACCACCCCCGATCCGCTCACCAGGGGCCGCGCCGACTTCAGCGTCGCCGTCGAGCGGGACGGCAGCATCGGCCTCGTCGAAAACGCCCACGTCACCTTCGTCCTCACGCCGCAATCCGACCCCACCCATCGCCTCATCCTCCATGCCTCGCGCAGTCAGGCCACCAGCCGATTCCTCCAGGCCGCCAACTTCAGCCTCCCCAGCCCCGGCCTCTGGAGCATCGCTGTCTTCGTCCGCGAAGGCAATCAGATCGGCCAATGCACCGGCCACTTCCGCGTCCGTAAACAAGACCTCGCCACTAGCGAACGCGCCTGGCAAATCGCCTTCGTCCCCATCATGGTGCTACTGTTCTTTGTCCACCAATGGCGCAAGCGCGAAGTAGCCCGCCGCAACACTCGCCGCTTGGCCGCCTCACGAAATTCATAGCCCCCCGCCTCATCTCCGCTTGCCATTCCCGCGGCTCTCCCCTGGCAACCTACCCTGCAGCAGGACAAATCTTCAGCGATGCCTTCCTCTACTATCAGAACGGCAAGCCCTACCGGGCCCGCGAAATCCAGATCATCCGCGCCCGCGACAAAAAACACCCTCTGGGGACCCACGCCCTCATCCACGCCCGCCATTGCCCATCCCCTGATCCGCCCTCATCCCCTCCCGCTTCCCACGCCTCTCGCTCTGCGCTATCGTTAACAGCATGAAAATACCCTTTGCTTCCGCCGCTCGCCCTTGGGCTGCGCTCGGCTGCGCCACACTCTGCCTGATGGTTTCCTCGGCTTTTTGTCCGGCCCTCGCACAGGAACATCACGGCAAACACGCTGCCTCACAGACCTCCGCCAAAGCCCCTGAAAACTCCGCCAAGTCAGCCAAAGAAAAGTCCGACGTCAATCAATTCCCGCCGCTGCCGCCCAACAAGAGCATCGAGCAGTCCATGGTCCTCGACGGCAAAACCCTCCACTACAAGGTCACCATCGGCACCATCAATATTCGTGACGAAAAGGGCAAAATCGCCGGCAAGGTCGTCTACACCGCCTACACCATGCCCGGCAACAACCGCCCCGTCACCTTCGCCTTCAACGGCGGCCCCGGCGCTTCCTCGGTCTTCCTCAACTTCGGCGCCATCGGCCCCAAGCACCTCGACGGAATCGGCAACAAGAACGACAGTGCCTCCGGCCCCATCGTCATGAGCGACAATCAGGGCACCTGGCTCAGCTTTTCTGATCTCGTCTTCATCGACCCCATCGGCACCGGATACAGCCGTTCCCTCGTCAACCTGGCTGAAACCAAAAAACTCTTCTACAGCACCGTTCCCGACATTCATTACCTCTCCACAGTCGTCTACAAATGGCTCGTTCAGAACAACCGCATGCTCTCCCCCAAGTACGTCATCGGCGAAAGCTACGGTGGCTTCCGCGGCCCGCGTGTCACCTATTACCTGCAGTCGCGCCTCGGCGTCGGCGTCAATGGCCTCATCCTCATCTCGCCCTATCTCAACCCCATGGACGAGAGCAACGGCTACATCAACTCGCCCATCCCCTGGATGATCACCCTGCCCCCCATTGTCGCCGCGCATCTTGAGCACGAAGGCAAGCTCACCCCCCAGGCCATGCAATCCGTCATCGCCTACGACGAAGGCCCCTACGCTACCGCTCTCATCGAAGGCACCTCCAACCCCGCCATGCAGCAGGCCATGATCCAGAAGGTCACTCAGATGACCGGCCTCAATCCCACCTACGTCAAGGAGTCCGGCGGTCGCTTCCAGACCGAGTCCTACCTCCGCGAACGCTGGCGCGAAAGGGGCAAGATCGGCTCCATCTACGACTCAAATGTAACCATGTTTGATCCTTTCCCCTGGTCCCCCTACCAGCGCGCCAACGATCCCATCCTCGCCTCCATCATCGCCCCCACCACCGAGGCCATGGTCAACTTCGTCACCAACGTCGTTGGTTGGAAGACTGACGCCCCCTACCACACCCTCTCCTACACCGTGAACCGCGAGTGGCACCGCGGCAGCAACCTCCGCCAGGGCTCCGTCGAGCAGCTCCGTGACGCGGTCGCCGCCGATCCAGACCTCAAGGTCTTCATCGGCCACGGTTGGAACGACCTCTCCTGCCCCTTCATGGGCTCCGTCCTCAGCGTCAACCAGATGCCCCAGGATATCCGCGACCGCATTTCCATCCACGAGTTTCCCGGCGGACACATGTTCTACACCCGCTCCGCCAGCCGCGTCCAGCTCCGCAAGGACGTCATGCAGTACTTCAACCTCCACTAACCAACCCGGCCATTCCATCCCTCGCCGCCCGGCGGGGGATGGAACCCCAACCAAAAACCTTCATCCCATCCACTCATATATCCCCATCCTCATCTCGAACACCCACAAAATTGCTCTATACTGCCTCTTCTCGAAAATCCATGAGGAGACCGTTCTCTATGGCATTGGATCGTCGCACTTTCCTCGCAGTCTCGGGCCGCTTCGGCCTCGCATCCACGCTCTTCCCCGGCGCCCTCTACACCCTCGCCACACAGGCCCAGGCCCAAACCACCCCCGCCGCCAAATCGCCCCACTACGCCAGAATCACCCCCGAAATGATCCGCCAGGCCGCCCAAATCGCTGCCGTCAACATCCCCGAGGCAGACATCCCCATGATGATCTCCAGCCTCAACCAGAACCGCCACGCCTTCGAGGCCGTCCGCAAACTCGACCTCCCCAACTCCATGCCCCCGGCTTACATCTTCGATCCACTCCCGCCCGGCGCCAAGGTCGACTCCAAACGCGAAGACCCCGTCTACGGCAAGCCACCCGCCATCCGCACCCTCCCCTCCAACCTCGAAGACCTCGCCTTCGACACCATCCCCCAGCTCGCCGAACTCATCCGCACCCGCAAACTCTCCTCCCTCGACCTCACCCGGATGTACATCCGCCGCATCCGACGCTATAACCCGCTCCTCCACTTCGTCATCACCATCACCGAGGAGCGCGCCATCGCGCAGGCAAAGGCAGCCGACGCCGAAATCGCCCGCGGCCACTATCGCGGCCTCCTCCACGGCCTTCCCTGGAGCGCCAAAGACCTCCTCGCCGTCAAGGGCTACCCCACCACCTGGGGCGCCGCGCCCTACAAACACCAGTCCTTCGACTACGACGCCACCGTCGTCCAGCGACTCGACGCCGCCGGCGCCGTCCTCGTCGCCAAGGCCGCCATGGGCGCCCTCGCCATGGGCGACATCTGGTTCGGCGGACGCACCCGCAATCCCTGGAACCCCAAACAAGGCTCCAGCGGCTCCTCCGCCGGTCCCGCTTCCACCACCTCCGCCGGTTGCGTCGCCTTCTCCATCGGCTCTGAAACCCTCGGCTCCATCTCCTCGCCCTCCA
>CAZWSD010000260.1:0-5373 GCA_964636535.1 uncultured Acidobacterium sp.
CTGTATTCCGTATTCAGAACCGGACTGGAAGGCGCGACGCTGACCATGGAGGGTCTGCGTCAGGCTGAGCGCTATCTTCCCAGCGACATTCACAGTGCAATGCTAGATTTCCGGGAATCGGACTGGATCACCAAGATTCTGGGCGAAGACGTGAAGTCCCGCTACGCGGACCTGAAACAGGCAACGGCAGATCGCGCACCCCGGCTACTGGGTACATTTGTAAAAGCGGCCGAAGTGCAATTCCATCACGAGGTTTACAACCAGGCGTTGTGGAATCTTTTCTAAGTGGCTGACGCAGACCGCAGCCAGGAGAACGAGTCAACGGCGCGAGAGGACAACCCCGAACTTCACTTCGGGGTTGTCCTGGTTTGCGAAGAGCGCAGACTATTGGGTCATGCCCGATGCTGATTCCGCGGTGAGTGACTCCGCAAAGCGGTAGCCGACGTAGGCATCTGTAAGCAGGTACTTTGGATTGGACGGATCCTGTTCGATTTTTTTGCGCAACTGCCGGACGAATGTTCGCAAGTAGTCGACTTCCTGGCGGTAATCAGCACCCCATACGGTGGTGAGTAATTTTCCATGGGTCACAGCCCGGCCTGCGTTTGTCATCAGGAAATAGAGAATGTCGTATTCCTTGGGAGTCAGGTGAATCTGCTGACCGGCTTTGTAAACGAGCCTGCGCTCGGGGAGAAGGCGGATCTCGCCGACTTCAATGGGCGCGTCGTCGGGGCGGTCTGGAGCCTTGGCGCGCCTGATAGCAGTACGAATCCGGGCGATGCACTCGCGCATGCTGAAGGGTTTGGTGATGTAATCGTCTGCACCGAGCTCGAGGGCTCCGACCTTATCATGCTCATCATCACGGACGGTGAGAATGAGAATGGGCAGCCGGGGATAGGCCGCGCGCAAGCGCTCCAGTGTCCTCATACCGCCAATGCCGGGCATATTGAGGTCTAGCAGCACCACGTCGAGGGAGTGTGATCGGACAAGGAGCAGGGCCTCTTCGCCCCGCGAGGCCTCTATGATCTCGAATCCAAGCTCCTGCAGTGTGGTGCGCAGGGCGCGCCGAATGGATGCCTCATCGTCTACCAATAGAATGCGAGCCGCGTTACCGTTCATGAAGCGCTACTCTCCTGGGCTCCGACAGGGATGGACGCATAAAATGTCGTCCCTTCCTGGGCATTGCTTTTAACCCACACGTCGCCGCCGTGCGCCTGTGCGGCGCGGCGCGCGATCGACAGGCCGATGCCCGTGCCCACCGCCAATTGAGAAGCGCCGGAAGCACGAAAGAATCGATCAAAGAGATGCTCCTGCTCTTCGAAAGGGATCGGGGGGCCGAAATTATGAACGGAAAGTAGAACGGCACCTGATCGGCGGGAGGCGCTGATGGTGACGGTAGTTCCTGCGTTCCCATATTTTCCGGCATTATCGATGAGTTGCACGAGCATGGCCCGCAACAGATCGCGATCACCGCAAATTTTCAAGTCCTCAGGATCGACAGTGACCGCAACGCGCATCGTTGCGATTTGCTCGCGAGTCTCTGCAATGGCTTCGTCGAGGAGCGAATGGATGGCCACCGGGACCGAATGAATGGTCAGATCGTGAGCTTCCAGGCGCACCGTTTGCAGTAGTCGTGTTGTCAACTGACCGAGCAGTTGGGTTTGCTCCTCTATGAGGGAAAGCAGATCGCGCTGCGCGGAGGTGAAGTCCCCTGTTTCTGAAAGGCCGGAACTGGCTGCGCGGATTGCCGTGAGCGGAGTTTTATAGGCATGGGCAAGATAGTCGAGGACCGTAGTACGCAATTGCTCAGCACGGCGTGCGCTTTCAATGCGTGCTTCGTTGGCGAAGGAGTGATAACGGTCGAAAGTGATCGCAACCAGGGCGGCGACTGAATCCACCGCGAAGGAGCTTACGTCTCCGCGCATTAGGAGGGATCCAATCGGTAATCCGCCGATGCGCAGAACGCGCTGCCGCAAACCTGAGGAAGGATCGTCGCGAACCGTTTCGAAGATACAAATATTACGGATACGATTTTCGACATCGGGCCACCAGTTCCCGGCCTGATATGTCTCCTGGAGGTCAGCATCAAAGATGGCTACCGCTTCTAGCCGTAGTGCAACTCGAACACGTTCAGCGAGTTGCGCCCCTGGTTTTCGATGCAGATCGAGCTGTGTCGTGCCGGCGATAAGATTGCTCAGCGCTTCTAGTTCACGAGTGTCGCTAGGAATAGGGTTCACCGAGTTCTTCGCCTGAGGTATTCGGGCGTGTCCAATCAACTAGTCTTAAATGCATTCGAATTGTCACCTTGTGCGATGGGGCGTTCGTGTGGCCTGTGACCCCACGAGCAGCCAAAATCCACAGCGATGTCACGAGGATTCCAAGCGCTCGGGCGGAGCTGGCCACGCCACACCCTATGAAAAGTTTGCACAAGGATTTCTCAAATCACAAGGAGTTTCTAGCCCGGAGCTGTTCTGCGAAAATGGGGGCGATCTTTAGGCGTTCCTTTTGAATAACCTGTGTAGATGGAATATGCGAGGAGCGACACGAGTCGAAGTTGCGATTCCCGGTTGCTTCCCCCTTCAGGGCACATGAGTCATGCTGGACATTGTTTGCGGCCAGGCGACCAATCCGGGACAGGGAGCTCGCATTGAAGACGCTGGATGCGTCTTTGTGCCCCGTTCGAGGCAGAAGAGCAGACGTCGATGGCGAGCCTGTTGTCGCGCCTGAATCAACATGCGAATGCGGCCGTTCATGACGAGGCGCTAAATCCGCGATGGAGACAACAGAGGCTGGCGACGAACCTGAAGGTCTGCGCGGTGGGGCATGGCCAAGCGACCAGTGCATGCGTGGGCGGCTCGTGCTGCTACCTGGTACGGAACGGCCGCGCCGAGCCGTTAACCGGTGAACACAGTTGGGTAGAGGAGCATATGCGCGTCCGGGAGGATGGGGCGGTTCTCCTGAGTATTCTGGAAATCGTCGAGACTGGACCAGGCCCTGGGAAGTGCGATTGGGGCGCTTTGTGACAAAGTTTTGCCCTCAGCCATGAAAGCGCCAAGTGCGCGGAAAGTTGGACAAATTCCTTTTCGTGAACAGCCGCGAGAGGTTACCATGACGCATCGGGACAGTTGAGGCTGGGCGCAGGGGATGAAGCGATTCGATGGCGAAGACTAGAAGAAACGGCCGCGAGCCGGAACAGCCAGTTACGCTCAAATCACTGGCTGAATTTTTGGATCTAAATCCAGCAACGATTTCTGTGGTGCTGAATGATGTTCCGGGGCGATCGATTCCTGAGCCGACGCGGGAGCGGATACGTGAGGCTGCACGAAGATTCAAGTATCAACCGAGTTTTGTAGCGCGATCCTTGCGGAATCGCCGGACGCAGACGATAGGGATTCTGGTTCCAGTTCTTTCCGATGGCTACCACACCGAGGTGATGACGGGAATTGGCGATTATTTGCTGGAGAAGGACTACTTTTACTTCATCGCACACCATCGCCATCGCACTGACCTGATCGAGCAGTACCCGCAGATGTTTCTGGGCCGCGGCGCGGAGGGCATCATAGCGATCGACACGCACCTGCAGCACGATCTGCCGGTCCCGGTGGTTGCCGTGGCTGGACACAAGACGATGCCCGGGATCACGAACGTAGTCCTGGACCATCACCGTGCCGCGGAGCTGGCGCTGAAGCATCTCTACCAACTGGGCCATCGAGAGATCGCGTTTATGCGGGGTCAGCCGTACAGCTCGGACTCGGAGATTCGCTGGATGAGCACGGTAGCGAGCGCCGCCAAGCTGAACCTGCGCGTGACCCCGGAGCTGACGATCCATCTGGAGCGGGATATCAGTTCGCCTGAATTGGGCTATCCGCCTGTTCGAAGACTATTGCAGAGGGGCCGCCGATTTACGGCGATTTTCTGCTTCAACGACATGGCGGCGATCGGAGCTATGCGGGCCATTCGGGAGGCGGGCCTCAGCATCCCGGAAGACGTTTCAGTGGTGGGTTTTGACGATATTGAGCACGCGGCATTCCAGACGCCGAGCCTGACGACGGTGCGGCAGCCTCTGCACAACATGGGCAAGCTGGCCGCGGAGACGCTATTGGGGCAAATTCACTCGTCGAGCGCACCCAAGCCGGAAATCGCGGTGAAGCCGCAACTGATGGTACGTGAGTCGACGGGGCCCTGCCACGACACGGGAAAGCGAAAGACCCGGCTCTGAGCTGGGACAGCACGAACCGATGTTTAAATTTAGAGTGGCTTCCCTTCTGAAATCGCGGCCCCGGATGTCGGCCTTCCTGCTATATCTGGGATTTCTGGGGACGGGCGGAATGACCGTTCTGCTGGGAACGGTGCTGCCGCGAATCGCCTCCCAATTCCACCTGAACGACAGCAGCTCAGGAATGCTGTTGATGACGTTGTTCGCCGGCAGTTCCTTTGGCGCGCTATTTGTGCGGCGCCGGTTTACGCGGACGCTATGGGTGGGATATCTGCTGATTCCGGCAGCCGGGGCCATGCTGATTTTTGCGCCGCGTCTGCTGGGGTTCCCGGCGGTACTGATATACGGGCTGGGGCTGGGCCTGGCGATGACCTCGACGAGCCTGCTGGTGGGGCGGATGTACCGGGAACGGCGTGGAGCGGCGCTGTCATTTTTGAATTTCTGCTGGAGCATCGGTTCCACGGTTTGCCCCCTGGTGATTGCGAAGTTGCACGGCCATGTCACAGCAGCCGGGCTGGGGATTGCGGTCGCCGTATTGGCTGGTCCGTTCACGCTGCTGCCCCTGGTGGGGCGGTTTGAGGGTGCTGCGCACCCGAGGGACGAGAAGCGACGCCTGGATACCGCCATTTCCACGGTTGTGGTATTCGCTATTGCCGGGTTTCTATACGTTGGCGTGGAGTCAGCGGTGGGCAACTGGATGACAACCTTTGGACTGCGGGTGGTTGCGTGGAGCTTTACCAGCAGCAGCCTGGCGACGGCGAGCTTTTGGGGTGCGCTGCTGGCGGGACGCGGACTTGCGCCAGTGGCATTGTATCGACTGAGCGACTCTCGGCTGCTGCGTTGGTCGATCTTTTCACTGGTGGCGAGCCTTGCACTGCTGGTCACCGCACGTACTCCTGGAGAACTGCTGGCGGGCGCGATCTGGACCGGACTTTCGCTGGCGCCGATCTATCCATTGGTCATCGCGCTATTTATGGAGCGAGCGGGAGAATCCAAGCACACTGGATGGATCTTTACCATCTCGGGTTTTGGCGGGGCCATTCTGCCCTGGATGACGGGATTGGCCTCCACCGCTGTCCATTCTTTGCGAGTAGGGTTGCTGGTGCCTGTTGCGGGGGCTGTGCTGCTGGTGGTTTTGACTCTCGGATTCGGACTATCGG
>CAZWSD010000261.1:0-5361 GCA_964636535.1 uncultured Acidobacterium sp.
TGGATGATATTAGCCAGCGTCATGCCCCGAAGCGACACGGAAAAATGACGCCGCAGGGCAGCCAGATCGACACGGTCTCCGTAAAACCTCGCGACCATCGCCAGGCAGGCAATCCCGCACTCCGCGGCTTCCGTCTGAAAGATCAGCGGCAGCTTACTGCGAAATGGTGATCGAAACTGCAATACGGCGCCTCGGGTGCCCTGCTCAGCTCTCATCTCCCTGGGCCGGGAGAATCCTCAAATAGCCACTTCAAAAGAGGCTGCCGCTCCAGCGCCAGCTCCGATTCAATCTTCGCTCCCGCCGGCAGGCGACTACCCGGGTCAAGCACAACCGTCACCCTATACAAGGGTTGCTTCCGACGCGCCCCGCTTCCCAACGCAATCTCCTCCGGCTGCAGCGGCGCCGCCGAAATCTCCCGCACCGTGCCCGGCTCGCCCTTCGCTGGGCACGCCGGGCACTCGATGAACAACCTCTTACCGGCATGAACAAAAGACCTCGCCCGAGCAGGGACATATAAATCTGCCAATGGCTGTCCATCGCCCCTCATACTCCTCGCGGCCACGATTCCTGATACCCGCACTCTCTGGGTGTGATATCCGAACACAACAAATCCAGCCATGATCGCAACCAGAACTACGGACAAAGTTGTCAGAAACACCATCGAGAGGGGCTGAATGAGAATGATCTCCCCATAAAACTTCTGCTGCTGCGCGGCAATTGCCTCTGGGCGAAATAAAGGCAGATCGTCGGCAGCGCCGGCATCTGTGTTGTCCTTGGAACTTGCGTTGGGGAAAGGCATCTTGAACTCCGATACTCACTCCACCCTCAGAATGCGTATCTCCGACCGTGCGCGTTTGAGGAATTATATCCCTGTGATCGTCGGGTCTAACCGGCGACCTGACCACTGGCCACCATACAGCCCGTAGGCGTGGCTCAGTGGCGCGGTGAAAGAGATCCACTGGACGCCGCCCCCCAACTCCTCAACGCCGCCGCGAGAATCTCAATCGACTCGCCTGGTTACGAACCGGCCCCACGACCACTCGACGCCTCCTGCCGCGTTCAGTCCTTCATCCTGCGACAGCCATACCTGCCATCTCCGGACAGTTGACAGGCCAGGCCCGCCCAATCGGCATTGCCGAGGTGATGTTCTATCGCCCGTCCATGCGTCCAACGATCGCCAAAAACAGAGCGCGGAAATGCACCAGGCCCAATCCAACCGCAACGGGCAGGTATATCGTCGCGGGCCTCGCGCCCGGTACATACTCCGTTGAGGCTCGCGAACCGGGATTCATGCCCTGGTCCAGTCCCGCCGTCTCGGTCTCCCCGTCCCAACGCGGCGTCACCAACATCACCTTGCCCGTCGGCCCAGTCGCCCAGTCTGTTATCGCGGCTCCCGCGCCGACGAGGAGCTGTCGCTTGACTGCTTGATGGAAATTGGCCAAGCCTTGTATCTCTCCAGTGAAACGAGCCTCACACCCTGATCAGAGCTGGAAGGAACCATGCCTCTCTTTCGACGAGGTTGACAAATGATTCCGATCCGTACTACTTTGCAATGTAAAGTAAGTGCAGCATGAACGACCTCCACAAAGCGCTCGGCGACATCAGCAGCATTCGCAGGCAGGTAGCCGGCAGCATGGAGTTTCGCGGCTACGGCCCGGCCACGCTGGCCGCAACCGGGGCGCTTGCCATCGCCGCCGCTGCCGTTCAGTCGCTGGCACTGCCTGACCCGGCAGCGCACCTGTTCGCATACTTGGGGATCTGGGTTCCGGCCGCAATCCTTTCCTCTGCCCTGGCCGGAAGACAGATGTACACACGCAGCCGCCGCATCCATTCGAGCCTCTCCAACGAAATGATCCAGATGGCCGTCGAACAGTTCCTGCCGTCCGTCGGCGCCGGGCTGCTTCTCACCATCGTGATCCTGCGTGCCGCTCCCGCCCAGGCCTGGATGCTTCCGGGGCTGTGGCAGGTCGCCTTCAGCCTCGGGATCTTCTCTTCCCGCCGATTCTTGCCAAAACCCATCCTCGCCGCCGGAATCTGGTACATGCTCACCGGGCTGATCTGCATCGGATTGGATGGCCCCCGAGCACTCTCGCCATGGGCCATGGGAATCCCCTTCGGCATAGGACAAGTGCTGGTCGCCGGCATCCTGTTCTTCGCTTCACGGCAGGTGCACGATGAAACCTAAAACTCCATCAACAGATGGCCGCTTCGCCTACGAAGGGCTCGACCGCGTCATTCATGAACGCGCGCGCCTCAGCGTCCTCACCTCTCTCATCACAAATCCAAAGGGCCTCACCTTCAACGAGCTCAAGCAGCTCTGCTCCCTCACCGACGGCAATCTGAGCCGCCACCTGAGCGTGCTCGAAAAAGACAGAATGGTCGAAATTCTAAAAGGACATGATCGCAACCGCCCGCAGACCGTATGCCGCATCACCGCATCCGGCCGAAAGCGCTATCTCGAATATCTCGAAACCCTGGAAAGCGTCGTGCGGGATGCGGCCGCAGTCGCCAACGAGGATTCCGCAGCTCAACTAAGGACCCGCAACCTGAAGCCCGTACGGGCCTAATTTTTTTTGCTTATAACTTTGCAGTACAAAGTACTTTGCGGCAGGGAGATTAAATATGAACAGCTCTTCTCAATCGTCGTTGCAGTCGCAGTTCACGGCTTACTCCCGCTCCATGGGAGTAAAGCTTCTGCTGGTCTGCGGACTGGCCTTGCTCATGCTCATCCCCGCGCTCTTCGTCTTCGGACTCGTGGGCGAGCGCAAGCACCGGGAAGACGAAGTGATGAAGCAGATCAGTTCCCAGGTAGGCGGCCGCCAAACATTTCTTGGCCCGGTCTTGGCCATTCCCTACACCGAAATCCCGCAGCAACCGGGAGCGACAACCAGGCAGGGCCTGTACCTCGTCTTCCCAACGCAGGCCTCGGCAGCCGTCAAAACCGCCACCCAGCAGCGCCGGCGGTCGCTATTCAAGGTGCCGGTCTTTGAAGCCAATCTCAAATTCAACGCCTCGTTTGACCTCACGGGAGTCCCGAACGCCGCTCCCGAAAACGCCGTCCTCGACTGGAAGAAGGCCGAAATCCTCGTCGGCGTCAGCGATCCGCGTGGAGCGCTCTCCGATGCTCAGATAACCGCAAATGGAACAGCCACCACGCTCGCGCCTTCCACCCTGGCGCCGGACCTCATGCTTGGAGGCGGCCAAAATCCCCATCTCCGCCTCGTCATGTTCGGCGCGCCCCCCGGAATTGCCGCCCAGCCGGGCGCGAAATTTTCAGTCCAATCCATCCTGCATTTCTCCGGCGCGCAGCGAATCGCGATCCTCGCCTACGGCAAAACAACCCAGGTATCCATGCAGGGAAACTGGCCCAGTCCCGGATTCGACGGAGGCTTCCTGCCAGCCCACCAGGCGATAACGCAACATGGGTTCACGGCGCAATGGTCCGTGCCATACATCGCCCGCGGAGTCGCCGCAGAAGGTCCGGCCAGCTCTATCCAAGGGCTGGCGGCAACCGCGCTCGGCGTATCCTTTGTCGAAGTCGCCAATCCCTATCAATCCATCACTCGATCGCTGAAGTATGTGCCACTCTTCCTGGGGCTGGTATTCCTCACCTACTTTATCTTCGAAGCAACCACCGGCAAGCGCGTCCATCCAGCGCAATACGTCCTCGTCGGCATCGCCCAGATCATCTTCTATCTTCTCCTCTTGTCGTTTTCAGAAAGAATCGGCTTTGGACTCGGCTTCCTCCTCGCCGGCGCCGCAACCGTGATGCTCCTCTCCACCAATGCAGGGTGGATCTTCGAGAGCCTCCTGCAGGGATTGCGGGCCCTCGGCATCTTCTCCGGGCTCTATTTGTTGATCTACCTCCTGCTCCGCCTCAAGGACAACGCCCTGATGGTCGGCGCTCTTGCCAGCTTCGCGGCCGTGGCTGCGGCCATGTATTTCACCCGCGGCATCAACTGGTACACCTCGCTGCCGGGTCGTGCATCCGATGCCGCGCTTCCCTCCTCTCCAACAACGAACCACCCGCAAAACGAGGGCTGAACCGTGCATGTAGCCATCGTCATGGATGGAAACCGGGCGATGGGCGACCCGACAGGGGCTGCCCCGCATCGCCGGCCATCGCGCGGGCGTAGCGGCTGTCCGCCGTGTTGTGGAGTGGTCGCTCGATGCCGGCAGCGGCCGCCTCACGCTTTACGCATCTTATTCTGACCACTGGCGACGCCCGGCTTCATCCGCTCGAGTTTCGCCTCGCCGCGCAAAACGTACACGGCCGGCGGATCGCTACCAGGCCGACGCGCCTGATCGGTGCCGAGAATCCTTCCGCGCGTCTCAAACCTGCGCACAGCCAGAACCGCCGAACTCGAATGGAGTTCGGACACCACCGGATGCTTTCCTCGGAGTATCTTCGCGCCTTCCGCGATCTCTATCCGATTGTCGGATTCGCCTGGATCAAACCTGGACCGTTCCACCGTCTACAAACAGCTCGATTCCCGTGATGTAGCTGGCGTCATCAGAAGCGAGGAATACAACCGCCTTGGCGATTTCTTCCGGTTTTCCGAGCCGCCCTAGTGGAACCTTTGAGGCAAGTTGATGGTAGAGTGCATTTCTTTGCTCTTCCGTACTGGCCAGCCCACTCAGTCCGGGAGTGTCAATCGGTCCAGGACTGACCACGTTCACGCGAATCTTGCGGCTCTTCAGATCGTTCGTCCATCCTCGGGCAAACGAACGCACCGCCGCCTTGCTTGCCGCATAGACGCTGAAGCTGGGATTGCCCTGAACGGATACGATGGAAGCGTTCAGGACTATGGCCCCGCCATTAGGAATCAGCGGCAGGGCCTTCTGCACTGTGAAGAGAACACCTTTCACATTTGTGTTAAATGTCTCATCGAATTGCTCCTCTGTGATCTGTCCGAGCGAAGCAAATGAGCCTCCCCCTGCGTTGACAAACAACACGTCCAGATTGCCCCTCTCCTGTCGAATCTGCTTATAGAGCGAATCAAGGTCAGCCATTTTCGAGGCGTCTGCCCGCACACCCTTCGCCATGTTTCCTAACAACGCCGCGGCCGAGTCGAGCTGCGCCCGGCGACGCCCGGTAATGTAGACGAAGGCGCCCTCGTTGATAAACTCTCTTGCTGTCGCGAGCCCAATACCTGCACTTCCTCCTGTAACCAGTGCCACCTTGCCTGTGAGTTTCCCTGTCATCCCTTTGTTCCCTCCTGATCCTTGCCTGGATAGACAAAGCGGCATACCGCCGCTCCGGCATCCATCGCCCCTTGCGTCTTGCCTCTTTCCGAACCTCATTCCATTCCCGGCATCCCGGCAAAATCGTGCGGAAAACCTGGCGAACTGCACCCGGCC
>CAZWSD010000262.1:0-5360 GCA_964636535.1 uncultured Acidobacterium sp.
CCATCAGCACGTGCTGCGGATTCCGCGGATCAATGTAAATGTCATTGATCACAACATACGGATTCGTCATCCGCTGCCATGACTCGCCCCCGTTCACCGTCTTGTACAGCCCCTCCGTCGTTCCCGCATACACAATCTTACGGTTCAGCGGATCCTCTTTGATCGCTCGCGTCCGCCGCGCCGTCGTCGGTATCCCCTGCACCTTCCGGAACAGCTCCCCCCCGTTATCGGTCTTGTAGATCCCCGAGCACGAACTCATGTACAGCGTCTGTGGATGCACGGGATCAATCAGAATCGAAAAAATATCCGAGTCCGTGATGACGCCACGCCGGATATTCACCCAGTGCTTTCCACCATCTGACGTCTTCCACGGGAGATGCCACGTCCCGGCATAAATCACATCCGGATTC
Organism: uncultured Acidobacterium sp.; assembly: GCA_964636535.1. Taxonomy (GTDB): domain Bacteria; phylum Acidobacteriota; class Terriglobia; order Terriglobales; family Acidobacteriaceae; genus Acidobacterium. The sequence goes on from CAZWSD010000262.1 coordinate 411, forward strand.
ACCGGGTCCACAGCCACCGATTCCACTTCAATGATCTGCCCACTACCCGCCGGGCTGATCTCCCTCCACTGCGCCCCCCCATCCTTGCTCTCATACACACCGGAAATCGTTCCCGCAACCAGAATATTCGGGTTCGACGGCGCCTGCGTCAATGCCCGCACCGACTGTCCGTTCATCCCAGGCAGTTCCTTCCACCTCAGCCCCGAGTCGTGGCTCACCCACACCCCACCCCCAAATCGCTTCAAACGCCACACACCCGCGTACAGCGTATGCGGATCGGCAAAATCCACGATCAGGTGATCCACCACAAGATCTTCACCCGCGCTGCCAATTCGAGAAAGCCGCGACCACCGCGCGCCGCCATCCATCGACTGATACACCCAGCCATTCGTCGTCCCAAGGTAGATGTGCGATACATGCGTCGGATCATAGGCAAAACTGCGCGCATCACCGCCGTAAGGCCCCACCGATTGCCATCCCGTCACCGCTGCATCAACAGGTCGATACGCGGGCACACAACACGCCAGCACGGCAAATACACACAAAACACGAAACCGCATAAACACATTCTTCCATAGCGCGGGCGCCTTGGCCCACAACATCCTCGATTGCCTTCCCCATCAGCCAAAGGGCCGACCGGCATCGCCGATCAGCCCTTTCACTCACAACTACAACCGCGCAACACCCCTACATCTTCTTCTTGTGGGTCATCTTCTTGTGGTGCACCGGGTGGTGATACACGTGATGCGGATGCAGTTCGCTCTCGTTCACCGGCTCCGTACCAGGAACATCGTTCTCAAAGTTGGCGCCGGCAGGCACCAGGTAGTCTTCCACTTCCTTCGAGCCCGAGTTGCCCGTGCGCACCTCGATGCGGCTGGCGTCAATGCCCTTGTCTTTCACAAGGTACTGCTTCGCATTCACCGCCCGCTCCGCCGCTCTGGTCGCGCCGTCGCGCTCGCCCGGAACCGAGTTCCCAACCAGCACCAGCGTCGCATCCGGCTGGCGCTGCGCGTTCAGCGCCACGTCGTCAAGGCATGCCTTCGCTACGTTGTCCACACGCACCGGCCGGTACTTGTCGCGGTTGAACGTGATCGTGCACAGCTTCTCGGCCTGCGGCGCCGGAGGCGGCGGAGGAGGAGCCTCCACGTCCACCGTCGTCGTCGATGAAGCCGTCTGCCCCTTGTTGTCCTGAACATTACACGTCACCGTTATCGGCCCAGACGGTGCACCCGTCGTCGTTAGCGTCGCCGTGTTGCCCGATCCATTGATCGAACCCTCGCTCGACGAGAACGTGTACGTCAGCGGAAGATTCTGCGGGCTCACCCCGGTCGCCGTAACCGTCGAGCTCTCGCCCGGCTTTACTGACATCGGATCCGCCACGCAGCTTACCGTCGGAGGCTCAAACTGCTTCACCGTAAACGGCGCCTCGCAGGTTGCCACCTCGTTCCCCCAGTTCTTCTTCCGGCCCGTCTTGCCTTCCTGGCCCTTCGCCCCTTGCTTGACCGTGCCCTTCACCGTGTAGTCGCCGGGTGCCAATGCACTGGTATCCACCGTCGCCGTCGCACCGCTGCCCGTCACATTCGGGCCGCTCCACTCGTATACCGTGTTCCAGCCCTTCTTCTTCAGTAGATTCGACGGCGTGGCCGTAATCGTCTGCGGCTGCCCGGGGTAAATCGAAGGAGCGCTCGCCGCACAGGCCAACTTCGCCGGCGGAACCTTCAGGCAACCCATTGGCAGGAACGCCACGCAGGTCAGCGCGAGTCCCCAAAAGGCTATTTTCAGGCTTCGCTTCATCATTCTTTTCCTCTCCTCTCGTTGCAATCATTCCAGCCGTTGCAGGGGAGCGGTTGCCCATGTACAAAGGAAATCGCGTTCGCCCCCGCACAATTGACGTTACGATACCCGCGCGACCCTCTGCCGACCCGCGTTTGTCCCAACTACTGGCTCGGCCGATTGCCGGCTTCTACCTCCGGATCCTGCTGCATCCTCATCTTCAGTAGAAACATGCGGTGTTAAGGGTTCACACATCCTCTTTTACCCTACCAAACCGACTTAACACAACTACTTACCCGATAAGCCCTCGGCAAATCTCTCCACCCGGCCTCGCCGCCAGCTCCTCGCTCCTTCGCCGAACCTTCGCTGAGCGCATCGACCGTCAACCCGCCCTGCTCGCCCCTCTTCTGACACCCTACAGCAGCAAAAGGAAGACTGGCCGCTCTTCCGGCCAGCCCTCCTCTGGTCATCTCACTGCTGCTCTTCTACTGCTGCTTTTCCTTCACTATCTTCCTTGGCGCTGTGGCCTTCTCACTCATCAGCGTTTCCAGATCAGCAGCGTTGAACGGATACAGCTTCACTGATTTCTGCCCCGTGTTGTTCAGCGTGATATCAACTCGACGGTTCTGAGCCAGGTAGATCTTCGTCAAATTCCGATCCATCTTGGCCTTCTCCGCGCTCGTCAGATCGGTATTCTCGTCCACCAGAGACTTCACTTCCGCCTTCGTCAGTTGATCCGTCTCGCCCAGCGCCTTCGTGTCAATCGCCGATGCAGGAATCCCCTGCGACACAAGGTACTCCTTCACGATCTTCACTCGGCGTTCGGTCAGTTCCTGGTTGTACGCCTTGCTGCCGCGGATATCCGCATGACCCGTCAGCGTGATGCTCGCATCGGGCTTGTACTTCACGTAGCTCTCGAAGTTCGACGCCAGCGTTCTCAGCGTCTGCCGTTGGCTCTCCAGCAACCCACGCTCCGGATACTGCGGGCTCGGCTGATTCGTCGGGAAGAATACGCTGTGCAGCTCCAGGTTGTGCTCCAGTTGAACTTCCTCAGGAGACGGCCCCGGCGGCGGCGGCGGTGCTTCCACCTCCACGTTCGTCGTCGAAGAGGCGCTCTGCCCCTTGTTGTCCTGCACGTTACACGTCACCGTGATCGTCCCAGGCGAAGCTCCCGCCGTAGACAGCGTCTCCGTGTTGCTCGTGCCGCTGATCGATCCTTCCGAAGACGAGTAGCTGTATGTCAATGGAAGATTCTGCGGACTCATGCCAGTCGCCGTAATCGTCGAACTCTCGCCCGTCTTCACCGTCGACGGACTCGCCGTGCAGCTCACCGTCGGCGGCTCAAACTGCTTCACCGTAAAGCTCGCCACGCAGTCGGCAGACTGACCCGCCTTGCTGCCTTCCGTTACGTGACCCTCCACCTTGTACGTGCCAGGCTGCAGATTCGCCGTATCGATCGTCGCCGTCGACGTCGAGCTGCTCACCGTAACCCCCTGGCCCATCCAACTGTACTTGGCCGCCTTCTTGGGGTTCAGATTGCTCGCCGTCCCCGTCACCGTCACTTCACCACCCGGATAAACCGACTCCGGGCTCGCCGTGCAGGAGTATGCCACCGGCGGCGGCGGTACGATGCTCCCAATGTGCCACACCAGACCTGTGCTCAACCGCGCCGTATCGGAGTTCACCCGGCCGCCGTTGTATGCCGCAGGACCATAATCGGCGTGGAAATACTCATAATCGGCCTGGAACAACCGCAGCGAAAGATGATGATTGAAGAACGGCAAATCGTAGTCCAATCCGCCGCCAACCGTCAAAGCAGGTCCCCAGGTGTAAGGGTGCTTCACCATCACTGAGTTCGGTCCGCCTACCCGCGCCCCGCCAGCAAGCGCGTGGATGAATGGCGTCATCCCCGACATCGGGTAACGACCGATCAGCCCACCCTGGATCGTCGACACCCCATCATTCTGGCCGTTCGGAGAATTTTCATACTCCAGCTGGCCGCCAAGATACCGGTCGAAATAGTAAGCCACGCTGCCAATCGCCCCGGCGTTGATCGACGACAACCGGTCCACGTAGGTCGAACCACTGCCCAAATTTGTCGTCACCGTGGCATGTGGTGCCAGATATGAATACCCGGCGAAAATGTCGATCTTGGATGGGTTCGTCTGGCTCGTTGCAGCCGTGGTTGAAGTGGAACTCTGCCCGAAGAGAGCTGTCGTGCCAAACAGCGCGACACAGGCAATCAGCAGAATTCGACTAAGAGAACTCGACGGACGAGAATTCATGCGTATATCCTCCGCAACAACAAAAGTCGAAATTAAAAAGTGCTACGAAACGAGGCGACGACTCAAATACAGTCAATACCTGACAAAGTCGCCGCAACACCTTGCAGAAAACTAAATACAAATCACTACGTTAGAAACTATTTCTTGGTTTGAGTTGCCTGATGCGCAGTGCAAATTGCATGCACCACCTCGCGCTTGTTCTCCCGGCAACCCGCTCAGATCGCGGAATTAGCACATTCACCAATCTGCCAAACCATCAAGATAAGACAAAGAAAACAAAAACACTACAGAAAAATCACGCTATCCCGCGCTCACTAGACGCTTCACCGTGCCTCGCTCGTTTTGTATCTTTTCCTGCAACAGGGTCAGCGCATAGATCAGCTGCTCCGGTCGCGGCGGGCATCCTGGTACATAAACATCCACGGGAATCACCTGGTTCACCCCCTGCAGGAGCGCATAGTTGTTAAACACCCCTCCTGAGGTCGCGCAAGCTCCCATCGAAATCACCCACTTCGGATCAGGCATCTGGTAGTAAAGACGACGAATCACCGGCGCCATCTTCTGCGATACCCGGCCCGCTATCACCATCAGGTCCGCCTGCCGCGGCGACGGCCGAAAGACCTCCGCTCCAAACCGCGCCACGTCAAATCGTGACGCACCCATCGACATCATTTCGATGGCGCAGCAGGCAAGCCCAAACGTCATCGGCCATATAGAACTCTTCCTCACCCAGTTCAACGCCGAATCCAGCGTCGTCAAAAATACGCCTTCCGGCTGCTCATAACCGTAGCTGGCCTGTTGCACCTTCAACTGGTTCTTCGCGCTGCTGTCCAACGATCCAAAAAGATAACGATCACGCGCTGCTTCAGTCATATCTCTACTATAAAGCTCT
>CAZWSD010000263.1:0-5358 GCA_964636535.1 uncultured Acidobacterium sp.
GTTCTTCGAACTGGCTGCGGCGCAATCAGCAACTGCTCATCTTCAGCACGCTGGCCGCAATATATCTCCTGCCTTTCATGCGGTTCTACTCCGCCGCCTTGCTGGAGTCGGGCGCGGTCAGGCTCATGCACGGCGCGGTATTCGCAAAAGATTTCGTCGAGGACGAAGGGCCCGGCAGCTTCTGGTGGAATGCCCTGTTCATGCGCGTATTCGGCGCGGATTTCTTCGGCGCGCGCGTTTGCCTGTTTGTCACATCGCTCGGAACTGCCGTGGCCCTCTACCACCTTGCCGGGCAGGTGTGCCGCAAATATGCATGGCTGCCGGCGGTTACCCTCGTAGCGGCATACTTTGGCGGCATGTGGCCGCTCATGAGCTACCACACTGACAGCAACTTCTTCGCGCTGCTGGGCGTCATCTGCGTCGTCCTCTGGTTTGAGCGACAGCAGGTTGTGTGGTTGTGGGCGGCTGGTTTCCTGGCGGCCTTCACCAGCTACACGCTCCAGCCCAGGGGCTTGTATCTTTACGTCGCCATCATTGCCTGGATGACCTCGCTGTTCCTGCAGAAAAAGATATCGCTGCGGCCGGCACTTATCATCACTGCCAGCTATGCGATCTTCATGAGCGTGGGCCTCCTCTACTTTTGGAGCCAGGGCGCCCTCGGGAATTTGATTTACGACAATCTCATTTGGCCGGCCACCAGCTACTCCACCGTAAACAACGTGCCCTACGGCTGGGGAACGATGAGCTATTGGCGCCAGTTCACCCGCCCCGTCCATGGCTCGTATCTCTTTGCGGTCTTTGCTCCGGTGCTCACCGCGCCCTATTTCTTTATAGACGCCCTGCCGTTTCTGCTCCTGATGTTCGTTCTCTGGCGCTGGAAAGACGCGTTGCAGCCCAAGATCATGCTCTTCCTGTTGTGCGGCGCCGCCCTCTGGTTTTCTGAAATTCATCGCAAGGAACTGGGCCATCTGGCATGTGGTTCGCCGCTTCTGCTGGTCGTTTTCTACTATTTCGTCATGGAGTTCAAAGGCAAGGCGGCCGACATTGTGATGCAGTTAGTGGCAATCTGCAGTGTTTCGCTGGCGATTTTCAATTTCCTGCTCGTGCTGGGCGCTCATCCAATCCATACACGCGTTGGCACCGTGTGGACCTACAAGAAGCTCCCCGAACTGAAGTACCTGGAAACGCACACACGGCCAGGCGAGTATATTTTCTGCTTCCAGTATTGTCCCAGTTATTACTTTTTGGATGATAATCCCGATCCGACCCGCTTTAATCTACTAACCTATGGCTATTACACCAAGGCCCAGTTTGAAGAGGCGATAAGTGAGATACAGAACCATAAGGTGAGATATGTAGTCTGGCAGGGAGGGGCGGCGTTGAAGGAAGTTGAGCACCTGCTGCCCGGATCGAACGATCGTCCACCCTACGGCTTCCTCATGAACGACTATCTGCACAGCCACTATCACGAGGTAAAGTCCTTTTCGAACGGAATGCAGATATGGGAGCGGAACGGTGACGGCTGAAGCCCAACCCCCGACACAATCCCCGCGCCGGGAACCGGAGTTTGACCGCTTTTCGACCAGCTACCGTGACTTGCTCGCCGATCCAATGCGGAGCCGATTTGCCGGCGATCCGCTTTATTTTCACCGGAAGAAAGTGGACCTGATCGCGGCGCTGCTGCGCGGGCAAGGGAAGAATCCACGGAGCATGAAGTGGCTGGATGTGGGCTGCGGCCAGGGGGATTTGCTGCGGCTGGGGCGAAATCTATTTGCCGAGGCCGCCGGTTGTGACCCTGCCAGTACCATGCTGCCGGATGCCAGCCAGGTTCCGGTCCATGTGCAACCATCGCCGGAAGAGCTCCCGTTCGATGACCGATCCGTGGATTTCGTCACGGCGGTATGTGTCTTTCATCATGTTCATGGTCCAGCGCGAGGCGCGCTCGCACGCGAGATCAGAAGGGTCTTGGCGCCGGACGGATATTTCTGCCTGATCGAGCACAACCCGTGGAATCCGGTGACCCGCGGCATTGTGAAGCGATGCCCGGTGGATGTGGACGCCGAACTGCTCGCTGCTCCAGAGGCGAAGGCATTGCTTGCCTCCGCCGGTTTGTCCCCGGTACAAACCAGGTTCTTCCTGTATCTGCCGGAGAAGCTGAAGAGCCTGGCGCAAGTCGAATACTGGCTCGGCGCGATTCCGCTAGGCGGCCAGTATGCAGTCCTCTGCCGCTGACCCGTGGATCGTGCCAGTGTCAGGGCTTTGCGCGCGCGAGCAGTACATATCCGTTCTGTTCGCCGATCTGTTTCCAGCCCCCGGTGTGCAGCAGCAAATAGACCAGCGACGAGTTCTTCTCGAACAGAACGTGATCGACCCGGTATTGGTTGAGCACATGCAGAGAGTTGTCGATGAACATCGCCTGCAGAAATGCCTTGAGCACGCCATGGCGGTCGAACGTGTCGTAGCGGGTATCGATGAACTCCGGCTTGTGATGGAATGCCAGCCAGCCCCCCAGATCCATGGAGTTCATCAGTCTCCAGTCGGGTTGAATCTGCACCAGTAGATTGGTTGGAAATCGCCGGTTGTAGGCCGCCTGAACGCGCGCGGCTGAGGGGACTCGCGCAATGGCGAATGCCCAGAATCCAAGGATGAATGCCGCATTGAGCAAAGGCCTCTTCTGGTCGGGATTCTTCCCGCCGAGCCATATACGGTGCAGATCAAACGCCAGGCTCGGCATCGCCAGAATGGCAAGCAGAAAACAGAACCGGATGTGGTCGACTGCCGCATAAATGCTGAACACTACCAGGAACGCCTCAAACAAATCCCAGCGTCGCTGTCGGTAGCCATTCAAAAACAAAAACAGAACCGCAATCAAGGTCACGATTCTGCCGAGCAGTGTGCCCAGACTCAGGGAGTGCCATTCCTGCACCACCGAGACGCTCAAATGCAGATGCAGCGCATAGCCGATCGGGTTCCACACCAGTTTCCAGCCGTAGGGGTTGATGAAGAGGGCCCCCATGCTCAGCGCGGCCACCATCCAAAGCTGGCGGAGCTGCGGCATGGGACGACGCTTCAGATAAAAATTCCCCGCGGAAATCGAAATGTGGCTCAACACAACGAAGAGCCCGAACAGAAACGCCCCCATCGCCCACGAGCTGTGGACGTTGATCCAGAGGGCAAACAATGGCGGCAGCAACCACAGCAACCGCTGGTGACCGCGCTTCCACGCTTCCAGAATTGCGAGCTCAAGGATGAGGCAGAGGTAGCCCCACAGAATGGTCCGCGTGCCGAAATTAACGAACAGCAGCGGAATTCCGATAAATGCCGCGATAAAGGAGCTCCACATGTGTCCGGTGCGCAATCTCGCAAGCAGATAGATGCCCAGCACGTTCAGCTCCCCCGCAAGGATTGCGACGATCAGCAGCCCGTGCAGTCCCCACGCCGAGTAGCCCAGCCAATAGGGAATTTCAGCTCCCCATTCAGGGTTGATCCAGGGCTTGCCGGCCACCGTGAATGAGTACGGCTCCACGTGAATGAATCCGTGAGCGAAAAGATGGCGCGCGTTGGCCAGGTGCCACCAGATGTCCGGATCCTTCAGCAGCGCTCTGGGATGAGCGAACGGCATGGCCAGGATGATCGGAATGATGAGCAGAGCAGACACCATCACGAGTTCAAAGCTTAGGGCGCGTGCGAGGACTCGTCCCGCCGCCGAACGATCCCAGATAGACGGGTCCGGCGCGAGTGTTTCGTCGTGTGGTGCTTCCGATGTCGGCATTTCAGGTTTTCCCGGTATGGCGAGTATGGTATCGCGGGCACTGGCGTTCTATGCAATCTTGTAGCCAGCTTGGTGAACCGCCGAGGAGGCGACATGGAAATCGTCCGGGCACGAACCTGCCGCTTCCTGCCAGCCAGCCGGCCGAATGGTCACATAATTGTGACTGAGGATGTGGATTCTGTCTCGTCCAGCGGATCCGCATCATCGACTTCAGCCAGACGAATCAGCCGGTGCAGGTAGGCGCGGGAGATGCTCAGGCTGCGCGCAGCCAGGGTCTTATTACCGTTATTGTCGCGAACCGCCGCCGCCGCCAGCTTCACCTTGTAGTCGCGCAATTGCCGTTCGAAGGAGCCGGCCGGCGCATCCACGATCAGATCCACCACACACTCGTCGCGCAGGTGTTCCGGCAGATCTTCCTCGGTGAGCCAGTTGCCGGTTGAGAGCAGTACCGCCCGCTGAATCACATTCTCCAGTTCGCGCACGTTGCCAGGCCACAAGTAGTTCATCAGCCGGTTCATCGCTGCCGACTCGATCCCCTCCGTGCTCTTCCCGTAGGCCTCCGAGTATTGCTTCAGGAAATGCAGCGCGATACTGGCAATGTCTTCGGCGCGCTCGCGCAGCGGCGGAGCCTCGATCTTGACCACGTTGATGCGGTAGTAGAGGTCCTGGCGGAACTGCCCCCGGGCAACCATCTCGTCAAGATCACGATGCGTCGCGAAGATAACACGGGCCTTCAGGGGAATCAGGCGCGAACCGCCAAGACGCATGAATTCCTTCTGCTGCAACACGCGAAGAAGCTTGACCTGGGTGAACAAGCTCAGTTCACCGATCTCATCCAGAAAGACCGTCCCTTCGCCGGCCTGCTCCAGCAGACCCGCCCGCGCGCCGTTGCTTCCCGTATATGCACCCTTCTCGTGGCCAAAAAGCTCCGATTCGATCAGCGTTTCTGGAATCGCTCCGCAGGATACGGCCACGAACGGCTGCCCAGCCCTGTCTCCAAGATTGTGCAACGCCCGCGCAATCAGTTCTTTACCGGTTCCGCTTTCGCCCGTCACCAGGACATTGTTGTCATAGTTCGAGACACGGTGAATCAGGCTGTAAACGTTGCGCATCTGCTGGCTTGAACCAATCATCTGGTCGCAGGCGGTCGCCATATCCAACCGCTTCCTCGCCGTAAGCAGCTGGCGCTTCAATTGCGTCGTTTCATGCGCCCGCCGAAGCACCGCCTTCAGCTCAGCCATATGCAGCGGAACACGGCAGCAGCCGTAAGCCCCGTCCTTCAGCAGTTCTGTGGCGCACGCCCGCAAACTGTCATCACTCAGCAGAATCAGGGGAACCTCGGCCGCGATATAGCTCCGCGCAAGCTCCCTCCTGAATTCGAGAGGGCCGATCGCTGCGTTCAGATCGAGGATGGCTACGTCAAATCCCTCTGCGGAAAGGAATTCCTCAACCGGAAATGGATGTCGTACCTTGTGAATCTCAAAGTCTGCGCCCAGGGCTGCTTTCAGTGCCGCGTACAGCGTCTGTTGCGTCGTGAGCAGGGCAATATCCATGTATACCGATTCCTCCTGAATGCAAGGGAGGGA
>CAZWSD010000264.1:0-5336 GCA_964636535.1 uncultured Acidobacterium sp.
CCGCCCAGAATGCCTAGACCAAACAGGCCGATAAAACGGCGCCTCTTCTTCTGTGGAGGAGTGATGGACGTTATATCGTTCGCATCCGCTGTGAACGAATCCTGTCCTGCGGTTTTGATGTACAGAACCGGATTCAAAGGGACGCTGGCCCCGAGAACGTCAAGCTGGACCGGAAACGAGGCACCCGCCTCAGGATGCGCCTGCATTTGCGCCGCCAGCGAGAGTCGGTCGACCAGTGCCTGCGCAGCAGCTCTCTGTTCCTTCTCGTCATCACCTTTGTGTTTGCCCGGAAGCAACGCCACGGACTCCAGCCCGGAATCTGGCTGTAAAGCGCCGGTAGCATCGAGATGAAGAATTAGCGTGGATGGAGCTTTTCCATCGACTGCAATGCGTGCGTGGTATTCGGTTGGAGACGTCGCAGTAATCGTCAGAGTTGCGGTTCCACTCATCGGTTTGTGATTCTTCTTTGACGGCGTAAGAGTATCTGAATACCGATACTGCACCGTTTGACCGACTGGAGGCAGAAACGCCGAAGGAGATGATGGGTCTGCGGACGCAACTGCTCTCGCCGGAATGAGCAATACAAACAGGGATAGAACAACAACCAGAAAAGACTTCACAAGGCCCTCCCTTTCAGACACTTTGCCTGTATCAGTTCAGACGGGTCGGCCTTGCGGAGTGGTGCCTCTTATTTGTCGAGTTTTGTCGTGGTTGGCCGCGGGGAGTTGGCGCCTGGAGACTGGGTGAACTTGGCAGCGAATAGTCGCTCTACCTAGCAATCAATCGATGGCCTGCATGAAGGCACACCTTCACGGATGGCCTAAGGACAGATCTCGAATGGCACCGCAGTGTCGTAGGTACTCAATGAGTCCTCGCTTGCTGGCTAATTCAGCAACTGACATCGACACCCCGAGCAGGAGCGCCATGTCCTTTCGGTGGTATCTCTCGAATAGCCGTAGGACGAGAGCCGCCCTCCGAAGCGGATTGAGACGCAATAGATTGCCCATCCTGAACGCGTGAGAGGCTCCCACCGCTTCCTGCAACCGTGAGGTGCATGCCTGTACCGTGTCATCTTGTTGCCGAGATTCAATTTCGGCACATGCCCGGATTTCCTCCGCGATCACCTCAATTGCAGCTTTAATGACGCACCGTCGAGCAACCGAATAGATAAAAGCATCGTCGACTGCAGGGTGCCCGGCGGCCAGATTGATCGCTCGAATAAAGCAGTCCTCCGCGCGCTCTATCGAGCCGGTCAATAAGAGCGCCGGTAAGAAGAGCCCTTTCATGTGCTCATTGAAGACCCTATATGGCTGGGCCAAAGCATCCTCTTTTGTGTTAGCTCTCATTTCATCTTTGTGTCGGGAATTTGTATTGATTGCCACTGGATGGTTCTTGCGTTCGTGCTGCGTGACACAACGCAACAAGGGCGAAGAAGGAAATCGCCAAATTGATGTGCAGTTTCAAAAGAGTACTGCGACTCATGTACTCTCCGACGAAATGTGTGTATCGGGGGGCCTGCCCAAACCGGCACGTACGACAATTCACGACAGTTCGCGTGTTTTAGGCCTCGTGACATTCTTCGAATGTCGGGAATTGTCGCGCGGTGCGTTCTGACAGAAACATTTTGCCCGGCATTGTCGTTCAAGTGGAGGGGAAACATTGCCGGCGGAGTGCGATGTTGTAGCATTCGACTCCAAACGATGTGGAAAGCTGGGGCAGCTTCAAAACAACAAGCGGCAAAGCCGCCATTGGGGACTGGACTGGTCAATGAATCAGGAGCACATTCACTCAATTCGAAATGGGACAGCGACGGGCGATGGCTTTGCCACGCTGGAATTCTCGGCCATTGCAGAGAGCCACCGGCCACAGATCTTCCGGTTTATGCTGGCATCGTTGCGGGACGTAGACATCGCTGAGACGCTGACCCAGGAGTGCTTTCTAAAGGCACATCGCAACTGGTCAAAGTTTCGCGGCGAATCGAGCGCAAGGACCTGGCTGATGCGCATCGCCATCAATCTGCAGAAGGATCACTGGCGCAACCGGCGTATGCAATTCTGGAGGCATACATGTATGAACGCGATAGACCTGAGGGAGGTCGGCGAATGGCTGCCGAGTCGCGAGAGTTCACCGGAGCAGCGCCTAGTCGCACGCGAACAGGTTGCGCAGGTATGGAAAGCTGTCGATGGTATGAGCGAACGACGGCGGACGGTCTTTTTACTTCGGTATGTAGAAGAGCTTGAATTGAATGAGATTGCGCGAAGCACCGGACTGCATGAAGGCACAGTGAAAGCGCACCTATCGCGCGCAGTGGCAAGAGTCCGCAGAGAATTAAGAGGGACAACGTAAGTCCACAAGCGAGTTAGGCCGACAGTAGCTTCATCTTAAGATTTAACGCGCATTGTCGTTTTTTGTCGTAGAAGCGCCTCCCGTGAGAAAAATGGCATGACTCAGGGAAAAGCACTGTGCTACAACCATGTGACATGGAGCGTGCAGGTCGGGATTCGACGCTCCAAGTCGTAAGCACATCGAAACACATCAAGATGGCATGTCGGGCGCTCCCCACGACCGGCAGGTGGCTAACCCGTACTCGCGTTTGCAGGGATAGTCATGCGCCGATTCAACATCAAAATGGATGGCCAGATCGCTGTCCTCGCTGTAGCGGAGAAAGGCTCATTTGAAGCTGCTGGGAAATACCTTGGGATCGGAAAGTCCGCTGTTCGCAAGCGAGTTCGAGGCGTCGAGATTGAACTGGGGGCACCGGTTTTCCGTTCCGCCGGAAGCGGGATGTTGCCGACGGACGCCGGCAGTCTTTATCTACCCGTGGCGCGCGAGTCGGTCAGACACGCCTCGCTCGGAGTAGATCGCGTCCGAGCATTTCTGAGGGTGCAAACAAGCAACTTACGCATTGGGTACTCCAGTCATCTCAGTGCGAAGCTCCTGGCCGTTATCACGCAACTCCAACTGCGGCCAAACGACTCTGTTCAGATCACGCGCGAGAGCCTTCTGACGCAACAAGTGGTCGCCAGTATTCTTCAAGGAGAACTGAACATTGGCTTCGGCTATTTGCCTATTCAAGAGCCTGAACTCATCGCGCGACAACTCGTAGAAGAACCGCTCATGGTTTGCCTACCGCCATTGCACCGGCTTGCTGAGAAGCGTGCAATTCAGCCGGAGGAATTGGAGAACGAGCCTCTGATCACCGTAGGCCGGAAGGCGCTCCCTGGAAGGCACGAGGAGATTGTCGCGCACTTCGAGAGCCTGGGAATAGCGCTCAAAGTAGTAGCCGATGCCTATCTCCCGAGAGAGGCCCTTTGGAAGGTTAGCCAAGGGGTTGGATTTGCGCTCATGACTCGCTCCTCAACCGATGCGTTACGCTCAGGAATCGCAGTCAGACCGCTAGCTGATCGGCTGCTGACTGTAAAGAGTGGCGTGTTCATTCGGCGCGAGCATGATCACAGCGAGAAATCCATCAGGCAATTCGTCGAAAGAATATGGGCTGAAACTGCATTTCTGCGGACGACACACCGCCGGGCTGATCCCAGGCTTCCATCATAACGACTTCGTCAATCACACTTGGAGGATAAGTCATGCGCCACAGCATCTGCCTCATTTCAATTGCAGTTCTCTTCGTTATCGCTTGCAAGGATACTAAGGAACCTAGTGATGCAAACTTTGCGACCGCGATCAACCAGTATCTGACGAAACATGGCGCAGCCTGTACGGTGATTGGTCGCGGGTTCCCAATCGATCTCCCTCGGTCAGAGCAAAGCGAACAATACGGGATCGGAGCAAAGCTGGCGGCTCTGGAGCAGGCTGGCCTGGTGCATGCAACCGAAACTACGGCGGTGGTTCACGGGATGCTCGATCCCCTGCGAGGCTCAACTCCCCCGCAACCTGTAAAGCGATACAAACTTACAGCGGACGGCAAGAAGTATTTTCAGCAGATCCCCGGCACACTCGGGCAGGCCAGTGGCTTCTGCTACGGGCACAAGAGCGTCGACGCCATCGTTAAATGGACGGAACCGGCGGCGGGACCATCCTCCCAGACAGAGGTTACCTACACCTACAGGATCGTGGACCCTGCAAACTGGGCGCAGCGCCCGGAGGTGCAGCAGGCGTTCTCGGACATCCGAACGACTATTAGTGGAGCATCGAAGACTGCCGAGATTGCGGGATTGCAGTTGACCAGCAAAGGCTGGGAAGTACCGGGGCAATAAGCTCCGGGAGACGGACTCGCCGCGCAACTCACGAATCATGAACATCCTCGGGACCAGCCAATGTGCGAATCTCTGTGACGTGGCGCCATCCATCCTCATTCGTCACATGTACAACTATATCGATGGACCTTCCGCATTCCTCTTCGACATCATGTAAAGGGACGCCACCCCCGGAGCCACGCATGGCAAGCTGTGCCAGGCGCCTGAGCGCATCTCCGGCGCTATTGGCATGGATGGTCGTCAACGATCCGCGATGGCCTGTATTCAAAGCATCGAGGAAGACGCGCGCCTCGGGGCCGCGAATCTCGCCCACAATGATCCTGTCCGGTCTGTGGCGAAGCGCAGCCTTGAGCAAGTCGGCGAAACCAATCTGGCTCTTATGAGTATCGAGTTGGGCCTCGGCGGAGATGACGTGCGGCTTCTTAATATAGAGTTCAGCGACATCTTCAAGGATCAGGATTCGTTCACTGTCCGGGATGAACGAGGACAGCACATTGGTCAAAGTCGTCTTACCGGAGCCAGTTCCGCCGGAGATTAAGAGATTGTCGCCACGTCTGACATGGTCCGTCAGCGTCTCGGCCTGTGCTTCCGTCAGGGCTTTCCGTTCGATCAGGTCATGGATGGTGAAGTTCCGTGAGGTGAACTTGCGGATGGTCATCATCGGACTTGGGTTGACCACAGGTGGGATGAGCGCCGCCATGCGGCTGCCATCCGGCAGGCGCAGGTTCATGATGGGCGAGTCCGCGTCGAGCTTTTTGCCAAAGCGATTGGCGATCACTTCAAGACCTGTCAGCAACGCTCCGTCCTCAAACCGGATACTGGGCTGCAAGACGATATGGCCCTTCTCTTCGACCCAGGCCGAGCCATCGGGATTGACCATAATCTCGGAGATGGCCGTATTCATCAGCAGATGCTCGATCGGCTTCAGGAACGGAATAATGATGTCAAAGCTCACGCCGGTATCCTCTCTGGATCGAAGGCGATCCTCTCCTGGTCGAACCAGGACATCGTAACGGGCAAGAAGTCAGGCTTGAGATAGCAGTAGGTCGGTGGCAGCGGACTCACGCCATCGAACGCGGCAACGATAGACTGCGCGTTCTTGAGATCGAAGAAGACCTT
>CAZWSD010000265.1:0-5336 GCA_964636535.1 uncultured Acidobacterium sp.
CTCGATGATTTTTTCCGAGTCTTCGAGGGCGGCCTGTCGTCCGATGTCGGGATTGGCGCCTGCGCCGAGGCCGGCGGTGAGTCGTGTGCCGAGCTGAAGCTTGACGGGTGCGTGGGAGAGCTGGAGCGCCTGGCGGTCGGTGTTGGCGGCGATGAACTCGACCCCTTCGACGCGTGCGGCGATCATGCGATTGACGGCATTTCCGCCGCCGCCGCCAACGCCGATGACCTTGATTTTGGCGCCGCGGGGAACTTCGTCGTGGTACTGGATGCGAATTTCGTCAGGAGGATTCATGGGGTCAACTCCGAACCGGGCTAGACGCTCCCGGCGAAAATAGCGCGCAATTTTGCGCGCAGACTGTTGTCTTCCGCCGCACGGGTGACGCTGGTGCGGTGGGCGTAGAGAAGCATGCCGACCAGGGTGGAGCACTCTGGGACAGCGAGTTCGGCAGGCATTCGCGATAAGGGGACGGGATTGGCAACGCGGGCCGGGACGCGCAACATGCTTTCGGCGGTATCGAGCATGCCGCCGAGGCGGGCGCCGCCGCCGGTGAGGACGCAGCCCGCGCCGAGGGCTTCGAGGACGCCGCCGTGGCGGAGGTTGTCGCGGACCATCTGGAAGAACTCGCGTGCGCGAGGTTCGAGGATTTCACTGAGGAGTCGCTGTCGCACGATGCGTGGTTCGTGGCCGGGCATGCCTGTGAGTTCGAGTTCGTTCACGGCGGGCACGGCGGTGACGACGGCGTGGCCATACTCGCACTTGAGCCACTCGGCTTCGGGAGTGGTGACGCGGAGGCCGACGGCAAGGTCATTGGTGAAATGGTCGCCGCCGATGGGAATGACGGCGGTATGCTGCACGGCGCCCTCGTAGTAGACGACGAGCTCGGTGGAGCCTGCGCCGATATCGAGGAGGCAGACGCCGAGCTCTCGTTCGTCGGCCAAGAGGGTGGCTTCGGCAGCGCCAAGAGCTTCAAAGACGGTATCGCGCACTTCGATGCCGGCGCGATTGACGCAGGTGACGATGCTCTGCACGGCGCTGGAGGAGGCGGCCACCAGGTGCAGATTGACTTCGAGGCGATTGCCGATCATGCCGATGGGGTCATAGATGCCGGGCTGCTCGTCCAGAATGTACTGTTGGGGAAGGAGGTGAAGGATTTCGCGGTCTGCGGGGAGCGAGATGGAGCGGGCGCGGTCGGTGGCGGCGCGGACATCTTCGCGAGTGATTTCGCGCATGCGGGAGCCGAGGGCGATTCCGCTGCGGCTGTTGAGGCCGCGGAGGTGTGTTCCACCGACGCCGGCGACCAGGCTCTCAATGGCGACTTGTGCAGACTGTTCGGCGCTGATGGCGGCCTGGTTGATGGCGTTGGTGGCGGGGTTGAGATCGGCGATGAGGCCGCGGCGCATTCCGGCGGAGTTCACGATGGCGTGGCCGCGATAGCGAAGGGCACCTTCCACCACCTCCGCGATAAGGATACGAGTTTTGGTGGTGCCCGCATCGAGAGCGACGAGCAGATTGGTGTTGCGATGACTCATCGGCGGCCTCGCTGGGCGGGATGGGCTGGTCGGGTTGTGAGCTTTTGGTGAAGGCCGGGATCTGCTCCCGCGGCATCACCAGCCGTGGAAGGGACGGAATGGGCCATGGTGAGCACGACCTGGTGGTTATAGCGGAGATCAACGGCGGAGAGCGCGGGATATTGGGAGAGCCAGCTTTGAATATTGGCCGCATAGAGCTTATAGCGCGCGCGAAAGTGTTGTTGACCGAAGTGGAGCAGCAGGTCACGGCCATTTTCGGTGATGGTGGCGCGTACGTCTTCCGGGTCAGAGAGGTCGACTTCGCTGATGTGGCTGGTGATGTTCTTGCCCATGTTTTGGAGCGTCTGCATGAACTTGAGGTAAAGCTGGATACGGGCCGCGCGCATGGGCATGGGAATGCGCGGATCGAGGCCGGTGATGACGGGGAAGTTGAAGTGGTCGCGAGCCATGATTTGCGGAGTGAGCGCGAGCACCATGCCTTGTGCATCGATGAGTGAGATGGTGCTGCCGGTCTGGAGGAAAGCGACCGGTTGGCGTTCGACGAGGAAAACGCGCAGATGATTTGGCAGGATGCGCATGACGGTCGCGTTCTTGACCCAGGGCATCCTTTCGAGCTGCGCCCGGCGCTGGGTGAGAGGGACAAAGAAGATGTCGCGCCCGATGTCTGAACCGAAGACGGAGAGTATGGCTGCGCGGCTGACCTCATTGTTTCCGACCGTCTGAATGGCATTGGTGGAATCGATGCGGAATTGCGCATTGCGCAGGAAGAAGGTGCGGACGGCGAGCGCGAGGGTAATGGCGGCGGCAAAGACGGCGAGGATGAGCGCGATAAAGAGGATGCGGCCCCAGCGGGTGCGGGCCCAGCCTGGAATGACGCCGCGGCGAACGGGCACCCGGCGTCGAACACGTAGGAAAGGCTCGTCTTCGGGGTCAGTTTCCGCCGGGCGGAATGGGCGCAGGCGGGGTATGGCGTCTTCCGGGAGACGCGCAGATGCGTTGGAGTCAGCAAGGTTGCGCCGCGCGGGGGCAGACTCGCGTGACTCGTCGACGGCGTCATCCTCGATGAGAGTGAGGCCGCCACGCGATGCCGGATTGGTCCGAGTTGATTTCGCCACGGCCGAGCCAGGTCGTGAGAATCGCCGTTATTGACTATATCGTCTGGCGAGCGGCAGCGGAACCGCAGAATGAAGATGGAACCAAGAGAGAGAACCCGGCTGGGAAGAAATTCAGCAACATAGAGGTTGCGATTGACTTGTGGTTGGCGAGCGAGTTCACGCCTGGGCGGGCGGCTTCTGCTCCAGCCGCTCGACGATGAGGGGAGCCAGCTGGGAGACGCTGCCGGCGCCGAGGGTGAGAATGAGATCGCCCGAGGCGGCCCGGTCGAGGATGGATCGGATGGCCTGATCGGTTGAGGGAGCGTAGCGGATGTTATGGTGCGCGATGCGATGGACGAGTGAAGGGGTGTCGATGCCGGGGATGGGCTTCTCACTGGCTGCGTAGATGTCGAGCATTTCGACGCTGTCGGCATCGTCAAAGCAGGAGGCGAATTCTTGCAACAAGTCGCGGGTACGGGTGTAGCGGTGGGGCTGAAAGATCACATGAATGTTGGGGTAGCCACACTCGCGGGCGGCGCGGAGGGTGGCGCGGATTTCGGTGGGGTGGTGACCGTAGTCGTCGATGACGGTGATGCCGTTGACTTTGCCTTTCGATTCGAAGCGTCGCTCGACGCCGCGGAAGGATTTGAGTCCTTCAACAATGGCGGCTTCCGGCAGATCGAGCTGGGTGCCGATGGCGACGGCGGCAGCGGCGTTGAGGACGTTATGAAATCCGGGCACATGGATCTGAAAGGGGCCGAGAATTCCCTGCCCGGTGGCTACTTCAAAGCGGGAGTAGCAGTCACCGGCGGAGGGCAATGTTCGAACGATGTAGTCGGCGCTGAGCGAAGCGCCGTAGGTGAAGACACGGCGGCTGACGCGCGGAAGGGTCTTTGCCAGCAGGTGGTTGTCAGCACAGGCGACGCTTGCGCCATAGAAAGGGACGCGGTCCATGAATTCAACAAATGCGTCTTCGACGTCGTCCATGTCGCGGTAGCAGTCCATGTGTTCGCGGTCGAGATTGGTGACGACGGCGAGGATGGGGGCGAGCTTGAGGAAGGAACGATCGCTTTCATCGGCCTCGGCGACGAGGTAGTGAGATTTGCCGAGACGGGCATTGGAGCCGAGGGCGTTGACGCGGCCGCCGACGACTACGGTAGGGTCGAGCCCGCCGGCGGCGAGGACCGAGGCAACCATGGAAGTGGTGGTGGTTTTGCCGTGCATGCCAGCGATGGCGATGCCGTATTTGAGTCGCATGAGCTCGGCGAGCATTTCGGCGCGCTGGATGACGGGGATTTTGCGGGCGCGGGCTTCGGCTATCTCGGGATTTCGCTCGTCGATGGCGGAGCTGACGACCACGACGCCGGAGCCGACCACGTTGGCGGCGGCGTGACCTTCATAGACGACGACGCCGAGCGACTCGAGGCGGCCGGTGATGGGCGATCGACGCAGATCAGAACCGGATACCGCGTAGCCGAGGTTGAGCACGATTTCGGCAATGCCGCTCATGCCGATGCCGCCGATGCCAATGAAGTGGACGCGCTGTGCTTTGGCGAACAAGACAGAAACTCCCCATCCCTACTGTAGCAATTTCGCAGGCTGGGCAAGCCTGTACGGAGCGCGGGCGAGGCGCGGATTGGACGCGATTCGGGAAGCGAAACGATGCAAGATTATTGGATATTCCGGGGACAGAGGCGCGACGTGGGCAAGGCAAAAGTTACCCGCGGATGAAGTAATAAGTACCAGTAGAGTGTAGGTGCTACCTAGGTTTGACCGGCGTCG
Source organism: uncultured Acidobacterium sp. (assembly GCA_964636535.1). Taxonomy (GTDB): domain Bacteria; phylum Acidobacteriota; class Terriglobia; order Terriglobales; family Acidobacteriaceae; genus Acidobacterium. The sequence continues at coordinate 4,409 of CAZWSD010000265.1, forward strand.
ACCTACTATGACAAGTGCTTCATGAATCAAGACTTAAGACATAGAAAATGACAAAAAGTACATGCAACTTATTTTGCGCCGGGTGTTCTAACAGGCAGAGACGAAATGGGTGAAACCCAAAGGAGGTCTCCAGATGAAACTCAATCGAGTGCTTTCCACGTTCGTACTTACCGGTCTCTTGAGCGGATCTACTATGGTTGCCCAGGCCCAGACGCGAATCTTTTTTGGTTTTGGCGGCGGAGGTGGTCCTGTGATCGCTGCGCGGTACTACCAGCCGCCGTGCCCGGGTCCGGGCTACGTCTGGATGGCAGGCTATTACAACGGGCCCTACTGGGTGCCGGGGTACTGGGTGCGGCGCGAAGGCGATGCAGGGTACTACGGGCGCGGGTACTACGGCGGCTATTACGGCGGCTACTATCGCGGTGAAGACGATCGCGGATGGCGCGGCGATGGCTGGCGCGACCGCGGCTGGAGAGGCGACGACCATCACGACGGCGGATGGCGCCGGCACGATCATTGATCGAGCGGCATAGGCGAAGGCGCACCAGCGCACCCGGAGCAATCCGGGTGCGCTTTTTTTTGCAGCGGAGTGTCGCGATGGGAGTGTGGCAGGCCAGGTAGCCGAAAGATAGTGACGAGATATGTTGACACTTATTATTAAGCGAAACTTAAGAGGGTTTTTTTACTGGAACTACGCATGTTTATTGGAGTTGTGCGGGGTTTTATGAAGATATACTTAAATAAGACGGAATTTTCACAATAATTGCGACTTATTCTGCGCCAGCTACTCAAACCTGCAGAGACAAGATGGGGAAACCCGAAGGAGGTCTCATTATGAAACTCAATCGAGCACTTATGGCACTCGTACTGACAGGCCTTTTAAGCGGAGCCGGGATGGCTGCCCAGGCGCAGACAAGAATCATGGTTC
>CAZWSD010000266.1:0-5334 GCA_964636535.1 uncultured Acidobacterium sp.
AAAGGATTCCGGAAAGAGCCCAAACGGATGCAGAAAAATCTCCCCACCCCAGATGTCCCCAGTTCCGGCGCACCGGCGACCGAAGACCTCAGCGGACTCCACCTCTGGCTCATTCTCTGGAAGGCCTACCGCGCAGTCGAGAATCAGGCCTTCCGCAGCATCGCCGGCCTCGGCCTCGGCCTCTCCGACTTCGCCGCCCTCGAACTCCTCCTCCACAAGGGCGCGCAGCCGGTCAATACCATCGGCAAAAAAATCATGCTCACTAGCGGCTCCATCACCACCACCATCGACCGCCTCGAAGCCAAAAACCTCGTCCGCCGAACTTCATCCCCCCAGGACCAGCGCGTCCGCATCGTCCAGCTCACTCCCGCGGGACGCCGGCTCATCTCCTGCGCATTCACCCAGCACCGCAAAGACATGGAACAATCCGCCGACGCGCTCTCACCCTCCGAACGCCGCCAGCTCATACAACTCCTCAAAAAACTCGGCCTCTCCGCCGCAAGCCAATCTCTCCCACGGTCATAACACTGCGGGCGCCCACACTTTCTTCCCCCGCTTCTCGGGAAAAAAACGTGGGCCTCAGCGGCCGTCAGGCCACCCGGCACACCCCCCCCGGCAACAACGACGGAACACAGTCCTCCATTCCGGTCATTGCGAGCGAAGGCGCAAAGCACCGCGGGCGAAGAGAAATCAAGTGCCTCTCGCAAAGCTACACATAGCCCCTTCGCGAAGCTAAGACGCGCGAAGCAGGCGACCGCCTGGACGGCCAGTCCCCAGCCGATCCAGCACCCGCGCCAGTTGCGTCTCATTGTCATAACCACCCCGCACCGCACGCTCCCGCGCCCGCGCCCCTATCGCCTCCCGCAAATCCGGACGCCCCAGATAGAACCGCGCCTTCTCCGCGCATTCCTCCACATCGGAGAAAAACACTGCCTCCTTGTCTTCCTCAAACAGCGCCTCGTGCCCCGCCGTCCGCGCCGCCATTAAAAATGCCCCGCAAGCCGCTATCTCCACCGCCTTGTGCGCAATATCGTCCTCGTTTCCCTCCGTCACAAAGCTCAGGTTCACCTTCGACCGCCAGATCCCCTCCCGATACGCCGCCCCCGCCAGAAATCCCCCCAGCCGCACCTGCTTTCGCTCTTCCGCCGTCAGCACCCGCTCCCACCGATTCCCATTGATCCACACCCGCAGCCCATGGTCCCGCGCCAGCCGCGCTAAAAACTCCGGCCGCCGCTCGTGCGGATGTCCAATATAGGAAATCTCCCGGTCCCGCTCCGCGTCGCTCATCTTCTCCGCCGGAGGAAAATGCACCCGCCGGTCGTAGCTGAACATCGTCTCAATCCACGGCAGACCCCACTGCTCATACCGCTGCACATCCGCCTTCCGGAACAGACAGTGCAAATCCGCCTTCCGGAACGTCCGCATGAATTGCCGCCAGCAGCCATCGTCCCGCGGTCCAAACGGCGCATCCTGCACGTAAAACACCGTCCGCGCTCCCATCTCCCGGATCGCATCCATCGTCTCCGGCGTCACCAGCGTCGGCTTGTCCAGCCACACCACTTCCGGGCGAATCGACCTCGCCGCCTCCACAATCGCCCGGTTCACTCCAGCCACCATCGGCCCAAACGGCCACCGGGTCTGCAGCCAGCCTCCGCCCCGAGACCTCCACACGTACGGCTGAACCGCCAGCGCCGTCACTTCCTGCCCCAGCGCCTCCAGCGCCTCCAGCCGGTACTGCGACGTCTGTTCCGCCGACAGCCACCCCACGTACAAAATCCGCCGCCGCGGCTTCCCCGCCTCCATCACGCCGCAAATCCCGCAACCGCATACGCCAGCGCCTGCCGCAGGCCCTTCACATCCTCTTCAAAGCTCACGCCCGCAATCGTCTCCGCCGCCCGCTCGCCCATCCGCCGCGCCAGCCCCGCATCCTCCACAAACTGCCGCAGCGCCGTCGTCAGCGCCTCCACGTCCAGCGCCGGAAACACAAATCCGTTCTCCCCGTCCCGCACCAGGTCCGGCCCGCATCCCACCTGGTCTGACACCACCACCGCCCGGCCCGCGTTCATCACCTCGTTCACAATCAGGCCCCACGGCTCATGGATCGACGGCAACACAAACACATCGCACAAATCAAAAAACCGCGGCAGCTCGCTCTGGTTCCTGAATCCAACCATCCTCACCCGCCCGCTCCCGCTTTCCCTGATCCGCCGCTCCACCGCCCCGCGCTCTTCCCCGTCGCCCACAATCACCAGGTACGCGCCCGCCTCCGGCGCAAGCCGCAAAAACGCCTCCACAAGATCAATGCACCGCTTCCGCCTCTGCAGCTTCGACGCAAACAGAATTACCGGCAGTCCCGCCTCCAGGCCCAGCGACCGCCGCAATTCCTCGCGCCCACCCGCCGCCTCGGCCGCGCGCCGCCGGAAATACTCGTTGTCCACCGCGTACGGCATCCGGAAAATCGGCAGCTCCGGCCCCAGATACTCCCTCCAGTACGCCTCGTTCTTGCTCCCAATCGCCAGCGCGCAATCCACCGCCGGCCTCAGCCCCGCAAAGAACGCCCGCTTCGCCGCCAGCTTCCACCCCTCCCGCACCCGGTCATCCAGGCTCGACTCGGCACGCAGCAGCACCGGCAGCCCCATCCCCTTCGCCACCGCCATCGCGTGCAGGCTGTTCACCGTGTGATACCCATGCACCCACACCGCGTCGAATCTGCCCTCCCGAAGCCGAGACGCAATTCCATAGCTCAACGGCCGCGCAATACCCAGCCCTCCATCCTTCCTCCATCCCGGAAGAAACTCATGCCCGTACCCCTCCAGCAGCGGCACGTCCCATTTCACCTCCACCCCGCCGAACCCCTCGTCCACATAGCCCCGCACCGAAAGGTCGCTCGAGAAAAACACCCTCAGGTCGATGTCGCGCTCCTGCGCAATCCGCCTCAGCAGCGGCGCCTGGTACTGAATCGGATGCGTCACAAAATATGCCAGCCGCGCCTGCATGTCCCTAGGTATAACATCTGCACTACCCCCCGCCACACCTTCCCCTCCGCAGATTTCTGTAGCCACTTCCACCCGTAATCAATTACATACTCAGGTAGATACTCAGTGCCTCCTCGCAATCTCACAACACCCACCCCTTGGCAGAATCCGTAAAATTACCGCTTCCATCACCTCCGAGCTCTCCACGATCAAGGACTTCCGGCATGAACATTAAAGAGGTAGCACGGGTCGCGAAGGTTTCGACCGCCACCGTCTCTCGTACCATCAATGGCTCCAACAAAGTCAGCGACGTCACCGCCGCGCGCGTCCGCCGAGCCATTGAAAAACTCCACTACTACCCCGACACAAACGCCCGCGCCCTCGGCTCCGGACGCAGCAACCTCTACGGCCTCATCATCTCCGACATCACCAATCCCTTCTTCCCTGAGCTCGTCAGGAGCTTTGAAGATGTCGCCATGCGCCACGGAAAGGAAATCCTCGTCGCCAACACCGGGTACGACCCCGTCCGCGCCGAGCAATGCGCACAACGCATGCTCCAGAGAAAAGTCGACGGCGTCGCCATCATGACCTCCGAAATGCACTCCAGGGTCCTCGAAGACTTCCACCAGCAGCGCATCCCCCTCATCTTCCTCGACACCGCACGCTCCCGCAATCAGATCAGCCGCATCGTCATCGACTACCCCTCCGGCATCGAGGCCGCCGTCAACCACCTCCACTCCATCGGACACACCGCCATCGGCTTCATCGCCGGCCCCGCCAAATATCACTCCGCCAGAATCCGCCACACCGCCTTCCTCAAGGCCATGCGAAAGCGCGGTCTCGACATTCCACCCCACTTCATCCCGCAAGGCGATCACACCATCGCAGGCGGCTACCAGGCCATGAACCAGATCTTCGCCCACTCACCCTTCCCAAAAGCCGTCATCGCTTCCAACGACCTATCCGCCATCGGAGCCCTCCGAGCCATCCACGAAAAAGGCCTTCGCGTCCCCGAAGATATCTCCCTCATCGGCTTTGACGACATCACCTTCAGCTCCTACACCCAGCCGCCCCTCACCAGCGTCCGCATCCCCCGCAACCAGATCGCCGAAATCGCCTTCCACGCACTCGTCGATATGCGCGAAAAACCATCCGTCGCCATCCACCGCATCCCCACCGAACTCGTCATCCGACAATCCACCGCCCCTCCCCTCTAATCCGCATCTGACCAGCCGGCCAACCTCCCCCAGCGCGCATCGCGAGCGAGCAAAACCGGAAAATCTCCTGGCCACGGCTCCATCACGCTCCCCCGCCTCCCTGCCCACAATTGTGCCCACCGTCTCCGCGCTGCCCCATCCGGTTCCGGTGCTCTACCCGCGTTGGCCCGCGCCTCACCCCTCAACCTCCGCCGCCGGCGCTTCTCCTCCCCGCGTAAACAGCCTCTGCGGATCATGCTCAAACTGGTACACCTTCGCCACCTCCACCTCGAAACTCTCCAACAACGGGCTCCTATAGATCGCAATCCCCACCAGCAGTCCCAGCGCCGGACCCACCCAGTACACCCACCATCCCTGCCAAACCCCCGCCATCAGCATCGGCCCCAGGCTCCTCGCCGGATTCGTGCTCGTCCCCGACACCGGCGCCTCCAGAAACACCATCACCGCATACATCGGAGGAAATATCGCCGGCGTAAACCGCCGCAGCCGCTTGTGACCCACAAACACCAAAAGCCCCACAATCAGTACCACCGTCGTCACCAGCTCCCCGGCCACCGCCAGCCCTTCCCCGTATGCCGCGCCCGGCACCGTCGCCCCAAACTCAACCGAACGCCCCATCGCGCCCCACGCCAGCAACGGAACCGCACCCACCACCGCACCCGCGCACTGCGCCACCACGTTCGCCATCGCATGTCGCCCGCCCATCTTCCCCAGCATCCAGAACGCACCGCTCACCACCGGGTTGATATGAGCCCCGCTCACCTTCCCCACCCACGACACCGCGATCGCCGCACCCGTGCAACCAAACAAGAACCCCGTCAGCAACCGCCGCGCACCCTCAGACGGCAACCACGCCGCCACCGGGCTGCCCTTCCCAAAATCAAAAATCACAAGCGAAACCCCAACCGCCACCAGCAACGCCGTGCCCACAAACTCTGCCAGCACCGCCTTCCACAACTCCCGCATCCGTCCTCCCATCCTCCTCCTGATCAACACACACACATCCGCCCCCCAATCTTCTCCGCTGGCCGCGAATTTCCACCCTCCCGCTTCTTCCGTCTGTCCTCGGCTCCCAACTTCCGATAGAATCCGTGGCAAAAGCAGGAATAGCCTTACATCCCCTACACCCTCATCGACAACAA
>CAZWSD010000267.1:0-5325 GCA_964636535.1 uncultured Acidobacterium sp.
TGCGCCTCGTTTCTCACTCCCCATGGGGCGCTCGGCAAGATGCCGGATGATCCGGCCGGCTTCAGCGTTCAGGCCGTCAGACTGGAAGAGGGTTTCAACAAGTATGGGCTGGTGAAGCGCTGGCGGCAGGAGCGGGCCATCGGCGAAAAATATGCTGCGCTGGTGGACGAATGCAAGCCCGATGTCATTCTGTCCGCCAATACACCCCTGGGCGCGCAAGGTAAACTGCTGGCGCGCGCCAGGGTACGCCGGATACCTTTCATTTTCTGGCTGCAGGATTTGTACGGTGAGGGCGCGACGCGCGTGCTGCGCAGGCGCATCCCCATGTTCGGCGCCGCTTTGGGACGGGCCTTCGGTTGGTATGAACGGCGGCTGCTTAAGCGCAGCTCGCATATTGTCGTCATAACCAGGGACTTTCTTGAGTATCTTCCGGGAGCCGCGCGGCAGCGGCGCACCACCGTCATCGAGAATTGGGCGCCCATTGATGCGCTGCCGGTGCTGCCGAAGTCGAATGATTGGAGCAGGCAGCAGGGGCTGGATGACAAGATTTGCCTATTGTATTCCGGCACGCTCGGCATGAAGCACAATCCCTCGCTGCTGCTGGAGCTAGCGCGGAATTTACGCGAGCGCCCCGAGGTTCGCGTGGTGGTAATTTCCGAAGGCGCGGGCGCTGAATTTCTCGAACAACAAAAGCTGGCCCTGGGCCTGGATAATCTGTTGTTAATGGAGTTTCAGCCATTCGAACGCATGCCGGAAGTCCATGCGAGTGCGAATGTGCTGGTAGCGATCCTGGAACCGGATGCCGGCGTGTTCGCGGTGCCCTCCAAAGTGCTCACTTATTTGTGTGCGAAACGTCCATTGCTCCTGGCGGTGCCCTCGGCTAACCTGGCGGCGCGCACGGTGAAACAGGCGGACGCTGGGCTGGCAGTGGAGCCGGACGATGTTGCCGGGTTTGTGGCAGCGGCCGGCCGGTTGGTGGACGACCCGGAATTGTGGAAGAATCTGGCGGCCAATGGGCGGAGCTATGCGGAGCGGACGTTCGACATCGGGACAATCACCGACCGGTTCGAGGCCATTTTTGCTAAAGTGACAGCCAGTCCTCAGGGTTTACTTGTAAACATAAAAGAAAAAGGGGTGCGACTGTGAAGACGGCATTGGTATGCGGAGCCGGCGGTTTCATCGGCAATCATCTGGTAAATCGCCTCAAGCGCGAAGGTTTCTGGGTCCGAGGAGTGGACCTCAAGTACAACGGGTTTGCGGAAACGGCGGCGGATGATTTCATCATCGGCGATCTGCGCGACTCCTTCGTATGCCGTCAGGCGGTGGACCGGCGCTTCGACGAGGTGTATCAGCTGGCCGCCGACATGGGCGGGGCCGGGTTCGTGTTCACCGGTGAGAACGATGCGGACATCATGCACAACTCCGCGCTCATCAATCTGAATATGGCGGAAGCCTGCTGGAAGCGCAACGTGCACCGGATATTTTACTCGTCGTCCGCCTGCATGTATCCCGAGTACAACCAGAAGGACCGCGACAATCCGAATTGCGCCGAGGATTCCGCTTATCCGGCAGCGCCCGACAGCGAGTATGGATGGGAGAAGCTGTTCAGCGAACGGTTGTATCTGGCCTTCGCGCGCAACAAGAGCCTGGAAGTGCGCATCGCGCGTTATCACAACATCTTCGGACCGCTGGGTTCATGGAAGGACGGGCGCGAGAAGGCCCCGGCGGCACTGTGCCGCAAGGTGGCGATGGCCAAAGACGGAGGCGAAATTGAAATCTGGGGCGACGGCGAGCAGACGCGCTCATTCCTGTACGTGGACGAGTGCCTGGAAGGCACGCTGCGGCTGATGCGTTCCGACTGGACCGGACCGGTCAACATCGGCTCGGATGAAATGGTCACCATAAATCAATTAGCGGAGATGATCGCGAAGATTGCGGGCAAACACATCAGGCTGAAGCATATTTCCGGACCGCTGGGTGTGCGCGGTCGAAATTCTGATAATCGCCTCATACAACAGAAACTGGGATGGGCGCCCACACAATCCTTGACGGAAGGGTTGCGCAAAACTTACCCCTGGATTGCGGAACGGGTGGCGGCTCAAAAGCAGGCATGACTTAAGGCGCAACCGGGCATGAGTATGGATATCTGGTAGCGGATAACCGAATTCGGCGACAGTACGGATCACTACGAGCATCTCGCCATCTGCAAGGTTTCAAACAGATGCTCGCGCTGGGCGAGTAGAGATACGATGATTATTCGCTGCAAGAGCGGGAGATGGGGATGAATTGTCCGGCCAGCAGGACCTGACTCTGTGAGTTGGCATAAGTCAGCCGCCGGCGGGCGCTATCGCGCGCGGGGTTTGGAGGCCGAATCGGAGCCCGGTTCGGGTGGGCGCGTGCTGCGCAATAAGCTGAGCATCCGCTCGGTACGGGCAATGGAGCAACGCGAATCCGAGGCTTTACATGCTGCGACGCAGCGGTTGATTGACGAGACTGACCGGGATCATCGCTTCACGGCCGAGGACATCCGCCATATGCACCACTGTGGCTGGGCGAGATTTATCCATGGGCCGGTGATTACCGACGGGTCAATCTTGCCAAGGGGGACTTTCCGTTTGCCGCGGCCAACCAGATTCCGCGATTGGTACGCGGATTCGAGCAGGGACCGCTGCGGGAATTTACGCCCTGCCGGTTTGCAGACGCCGCAAATCAGGCGCGGGCGCTGGCCGTGGTGCATGCGGAACTGATCCTGATACATCCGTTCCGCGACGGCAACGGCCGCTGCGCGCTTACTGGCGATGTTGATGGGCCTGCAAGCGGGATTGTCGGCTCTGGATTTTGGCGGCATTCGCGATGCGGAGAGACGGCGCTATTTCGTTGCCGTGCGGGCGGCGCTGGATCGGGACTACACGCCGATGACGGCGGTGTTTGATCGCATCATCGCGGGTCACCGCTGACATGAGGGAGCTGTTCTGGTTGCACCTGACGGCATTCGGTGACAGTACTGTGCTGCTGCCGTGCGCGCTGTAGACAAAAAATAAAGTTGTACCCTGAAAAGCCTGCAAGTCTTTGATCCCAAGTAGCCTGGCTTCTCGCTCAAAGCTGCAAAGTTGTATCCTGAGCAACGATCCCAATCAGCGGAATTTCGCCCCACCATAAAATAAAGTCGTGTCCTGAAAAATAAAGTCGTTGCCCGGGCTAAGCCACCCAACCATGGCTGACGCTCCGATGATCCAGTCGATAGCGGAGACCTTGTGACCCACGGCCAGTCGTATTACACTGTCTTACATGAACACGATCACCATTCGGCTTGACAAGGATTTGGAACGCCTGCTGACACGCGTAAGCCGTGAGAGCGGCCGAAGCCGTAGCGATGTGGTACGCGAAGCCTTACGCCGTCAGCTCGCAGTCCAGGCTTTTGAACACCTCCGTCAGCGCACGGCTCCATTTGCCGAGGCCGCTGGGTATCTCACAGATGAGGATGTCTTTAAGGTTATTTCGTGAGGGTCTTCCTCGACACGAACGTGCTCGTAAGTGCTTTCGCTACCCGAGGGGCTTGTCGGGACCTCTTCCGGCTGGTGTTGGCAGAGCATGAGTTCCTGTGCGGAGAAGTCGTACTCGGCGAACTCCGAGAAGTGCTGAGTGGACGCTTCGGCCTACCGGAGCGCATGATTGCTGGAGTTATAAAGTTACTGCGTAGCTATCCAGTGACACCCAGACCATCCAGCCCGCCCGAGATTTCAGTACGCGACCCCGACGACCTTTGGATACTGGCCTCAGCATTGGACTCAAAGGCAGACGTGTTGGTCACCGGGGACAAAGACCTGCTGACACTGCCCGCTTTGCCAACGCTGCGGATTACCGACCCCAGAGGGTTTTGGTCTCTGGTCAAGGCAAATCCGGCACGTTGACGCACCATCCAGATCCCTCTGCCTCCCGTCTTTTACCCAGTGACTCCCCGTTTGATCCGGCTTTCACAACTTTGCAGGGCGCCCCAAAACCAGCAGTTTGGAATACAACACTATTCGTGAAGATACAACTTTATTTTCCAGGACACGACTTTATTTTGTTTCCACACGCGCTGCTGATCGCGGCGTGGTTGCTGATGCGGCCGGTGACGCGGCGCTCCGGCTGGATATGGCTGGTTGTGGTGCTGACGGATGCCGGCGCCGTGGCCGCAAGCAAAGTCCTTTACATGGGCTGGGGTCTGCATCCGCCGGGACTGGATTTCATCGGTTTGAGCGGCCACAGCGCCCTGTCGTTCCTGATCTGGCCGGTGGTGGGCACGCTTGCGGCCGGACCTGCCTGCGTGCCGGGGCGATCGCGGCGGGGGCGCTGCTGGCTTTGGCGGTGGCGGTCTCGCGCCTGGTGCTGCACGCGCATACGCCTTCGGAAGCGGTGCTGGGCGGCCTGTGGGGTGCGCTTCTGGCCGCGATATTCTTGTGGCTGACGCGCTGGCCGGTAGCGGCGCCGGCGGCGGGCAGATGGATCGCGCTCAGCCTCCTGTTGCCGCTGGTTGCGGCCTATGGGCAGACCTTTCCTTCCAATCCCCTGTTAGGCTGGGTAGCCCTGCGGTTGAGCGGACATAGGGCGATCTATACCCGGCGTGAGCTGGAAGTGCCGGCCCGTACCCGCAAGCCGGAGCCCGGCAACGCAGGGCCTCGACCGTCGGCCGCAGAGTCGGAACGGCAAGCAGGTGTGTCCACAACGAATCACTTATGTTAAGTTAAGCACCCACCGCAGGATGCGGTTAAGGGAGTACAGGAATATGAGTCGGCACGGGGGTGCTCTCAGGAAATACGCAGCCGGATTGTCGCTGCTGACCAGACTGCTGGATGTGTTTGCCTGCCTGGTTGCGGGTGTGCTGGCCTACACGCTGCGCTTCGGTTCTGACCGGATTCTGCATCTCCCGGGCTACGCCGCGCTCATGCTCATCGGTGCGCTGCTGATCCTCATCGTGTTTCCTCTGACGGGACTGTACCGGTCCTGGCGGGCGCAGCATCTGCTCGCGCCGGTGGCGCGCGCCTTGTTCTCCTGGGTGCTGGTGTTCGTGGTGGTGATGGTGCTGCTGGTACTGGCAAAACAATCGGTGCGGTTCTCGCGCATCTGGATGGCGGAATGGTTCGGCCTGCAAGCCCTGCTGCTGATCCTGCTGCGGCTCGCGATCTACGGCACCTTGAATTGGCTGCGGCGTCGGGGGCTCAACCGCCGCTTCGTCGTGATCGTGGGAAGCGGCGCGCAGGCACGCGCATTGATCCGTCAAGTCCGGGAGTCCTCATCCTCGGGTTTTGATGTGGTCGCGGTATTCAACGGCGGGAACGGTGC
>CAZWSD010000268.1:0-5321 GCA_964636535.1 uncultured Acidobacterium sp.
CCCCGGACGGGGGTAAAGAAGGCTTCCCGATTGCCAAGGAGGAAGAAGGCAAGTATTTCTTTGTCCCCAAACTTTGCAACCACTGTGCCGACTCCCCCTGCACCCAGGTTTGCCCGGTTGGAGCCACCTTCATCACTCCTGACGGAGTCGTGCTCGTGGATCAAACTTACTGCATGGGCTGCGCGTACTGTGTGCAGGCCTGCCCTTATGGCTGCCGCTACATTCATCCCGCCAAGAGGGTCGCCGACAAGTGCACGCTCTGCTACCACCGCATTACCAAAGGCCTCACCACCGCCTGCTGCGAGGCTTGCCCTACCGGAGCCCGCCAGCTCGCCGATCTCAAAAATCCCGCCGACCCCATTCATGAATTTATGAAAACCCACAGTATCCACGTACTCAAACCGGAGATGGCCACCAACCCCAAGGTCTTCTACAACGACCTGGACGGCTCGGTACGGTAGCGCTGAATAGAGGAGAGGCACTGATATGCCTGGTGTCGAAGGTTACATGTATCCCAACGAGATATCGCTCTACTGGAGCGTGTTGATCGTTATCTATCCCTTTATCACCGGCCTTGTGGCCGGAGCGTTCATCCTGGCTTCCCTGGAACGGATCTTCCATGTGGAAGCGGTCAAGCCAACATACCGGTTGGCACTGTTAACCGCGCTGGCCTTCCTCCTGGTTGCACCGCTTCCACTCCAGTTGCATCTCGGCCACCCGGAACGATCCTACGAGATGTATCTGACTCCACATCGTACTTCCGCCATGGCCATGTTCGGCTTTGTCTATCTGTGGTACCTCATGGCCGTACTGGTGGTGGAGATCTGGCTGGACTTCCGCGCGGACATCATCGCCCTTGCCCAAACCACGACCGGCTGGAGACGCCTGATGTACCGCATCCTCACCCTCGGCAACTATGACGTCAGTGAGCGCGCCCTGCACATCGACGACCGCGTGGGTTGGCTCGTGACACTCATCGGAATTCCGTCCGCCTTCCTGCTGCACGGATACGTCGGATTCATCTTTGGCTCCATCAAGGCAAACCCATGGTGGTCATCGCCCCTCATGCCGGTTGTGTTCATCTTCTCGGCCATGGTTTCAGGCATTGCAGCCGTCATGCTCGTCTATATGGCAATGATGCGCATACGCAGGGAGCCGATCGACATGCGCTGCGTCGATAAGATCGCGCAGTACATGATGTATATCTTCATCATCGATTTCAGCCTGGAAATGCTCGATCTCGTGCACCGTATCTATGAAGCCGATGAGTCCTTCCGCAGCCTCAACTTCATGGTCCACACCAAACTCTGGTTTTCCCAGGTGATTCTGCAGATTTGCATTGGCACCATCGTGCCGATTCTCCTGGTCGCATTCGTTCAAGTCGTCAGAGTCTCCGAGAAGTTGAGAAAGACCATTTACGTAGTCTCCGGATCGCTCGCGCTAATCGGGGTTCTCGCCATGCGATGGAACGTCGTGATTGGCGGACAGCTCTTCTCAAAGAGCTTTCTTGGATACACAACCTACAAAATGGCGCTCGCCACCAGGGAAGGACTGCTCGTCGCAATCGCACTCTTGATCCTTCCTCTGCCGATCCTGGCGTTGCTCGTCAACGTTTTGCCTCCCTGGCCCAGAAAAAACCCACCAGCAGCTCCTGCGGCTGCGGCCGGAGATTGACGCGCCTCGCCTGATCGTGCGCGCGCAAAACACTTACGCGGCGCGGCCATCCCATTCCAGAATGACCGTGCCCTCATACACTCAACCGCTCTCTCAGATCAGGAGAAACGCTCCAGAAGATTCAGCCGCAGCGTTCCAGAAGAGGAGCCGTGACGGTCATGAATGATCTTGCATCTGCCGTGGAAAGCCTCGCCAGAAGTCTTGAGGCCATCGAGCGCCGAGTAGCCGCGCTCGAGCAGCGCACCCCCAGCCAGCCCTCTCTCGCGGAATCACCCCCAATTGCTGCTCCGCTCCCAAGAACCCAATCCTTCCCTTCCCGTACTCAGGAATCCGGCCTGCTGTCACTGTTCGGCAAAGCAATGCTCACCGTCGCCGGGGCCTACCTGCTGCGCGCTGCCACCGCATACCATACCATTCCGCGCATTCCCCTGGTGACCGTGGCCATCGCCTATGCCTTCGCATTGCTTATCCCGGCGGTGCGAACCAGAGTCCAGAACCGGCTGTCTGGCATGATCTGGGCTGGCACTTCAGCGCTCGTATTCCTGCCCATGATCTGGGAACTGACACTGCGCTTTCGAATCCTGCCTGACGTCCTGACGGCGAGCATCCTCGGGCTCTATGTGGTCGCAGCGGCAGCGCTCGCGTGGAATCGCCACTTCGAGGAAATCTCCTGGGCTACCGCCGGCTCTACCAGCGTTGCTGCCCTCGCACTTGCCATTGCCACCCACGACCTTGTGCCTTTTATCGCGATCCTGCTGGTGATCACGGCCGTCGGAGAAGTTGCAGCCGCACGCCAAAGAAAACTGCAACTGAGGCCCCTGGTGGCGCTGGTGGCCGATACGGCCCTCTTTGCCTTGATCTGGATCTACTCCGGCCCAGCAGCGTCCCGGTCGGTTTACCCCCCGGTTCCTTCCCTGCTTCTGCTCGTTGCCGCTCCTCTGCTGCTCTTCCTCTATGCCGCCAGCGCCAGCGCCCAGACGATCCTCTTGCGCCGTCGCATATCTGCCTTTGAGACCGCCCAGACGCTGATTGCATTCGTGCTGACTTATTGGAGTTTTCTCGTCTTCTCGTCGAGTGGGGCCGTAGCCTGTCTGGGAATGTTTTGTCTCACATCGGCCGCGGCCGGTTATGCCGTCAGCTTTGCTTGGTTCGGGCAAGTTAGCGAACGCCGGAATTACTTCGTATATGCCACCGGCAGCCTGGCCCTGTTTCTGACAGGTTGCTTCCTCAGCATGGCTGGCATCTGGCTGGCAATCGGCCTCGGGCTTTTCGCCGTCGTGGCAAGCTTCGTGGCGCTGCAAGTTCCGCATCTCACACTGGAATTCCACGGCCTTGCCACCCTCATTGTGCTTGCCGCCGCCTCCGGATCCCTGCGCTGGAGCGCCAGTGCTCTCGCCGGACCCCTGCCCGCTGCTCCAGGAGCTATCATCGCTCTGGTGGCCCTCTCCGCCGCGCTCTGTTCGATAGCTCTTCTGCAACTCTCCGCGCAAACCTCGTGGCATCATCTGCTGGTCTTAATCGGCGTTGCAGGCGCTGTCTTCGCTTGGGCCTCGCTTCTGGTCTGGGGCGCGGTTTGGGCCGGAACCCAGGTCCACGCCGCCGCATTCACTCCGCTTCCGCAAGACGTGGCTGTCATCAGAACCGTTGTCGCATGCCTCTTTGCCCTCGGACTTGCCTGGAGCGGTTCGACATGGCAGCAGAAGGAACTGGCCTGGCTGGCTTGGGCTGCTCTCGCACTTACGGCCTTCAAGCTGCTCGCCGAGGATATGCGCCACGGACATCTCGCCTTTACCGCCGCTTCCATCTTCCTCTATGCCGTAACGCTTCTCTTTGTGGCGCGACTGATTCGGCCCCGCTACAAAGAGCAGGACAGTTAAGTGCGGGCATGGAAACTCCACCCGCCATCACAACTGCCGCCCGTCGGCCCATGTAGACCACCGGGCGACAACCCGCGCCTCGATATCTCCGCTCTGGCGCTTGCTGATCACCCCCAATCAACCCTGCAACTTCAAGCTCAATGGCACTCCGCAAGCGGTCAGTCTGGCTGGCAGCATAGTCCGTGCTGTACAATCCCTTCCCAACGGCGGAAAGGCCTGATTCCGCCCATTCTTTCTGCCGTGGAGGGACGATGTCATCTCCCGATCTGGTTTGGAAAAACGGTAAGTTTGGCCAAACTTCGCGACCCGATGCGTGGTGGCTGTCCCCGACCGCAGTCTTCCTGGGCCTCAGCATATTCATCGTGTACTCCACCTGGGCTGCATTCCAAAACAGCCATTACACCTTTGGGCCGTATATCTCCCCGTTTTATTCGCCCGAAATCTGGGGCAGCTCGCCGCACGCCCTGCTTGGCCCAAAACCGGCTTGGTATCCCAGTTTTCTCCCGTTTTCTCCGGCCCTCATCATCCTCTGGATCCCAGGCCTCTTCCGCGTGAGTTGTTACTACTACCGCGGCGCATATTACAAGGCGTTCTGGGCCGATCCTCCGGCATGCGCCGTGAGCGAACCTCGTAAGAAATACCTCGGCGAGCGATATTTCCCCCTCATCATGCAGAACTTTCACCGCTACTTCCTGCGGCTCTCCTACATCCTCTACGGCTTCCTGGTTTATGACGCCGTGAGGGCCTTCTTTTTCCCGAATGGCTTCGGAATCGGCGTTGGCACTCTCGTTCTGGTCATCAACGTCGTGCTCCTCGGCGGATATATCTTTGGCTGTCACGCCTTTCGGCATCTCATCGGCGGCATCTTTGATCGCATCTCGGAACATCCTGTCCGGCACAAGCTCTACGACGGCGTTAGCTGCCTCAACCGCAGACATAAAATGTGGGCCTGGGCAAGTCTCTTCTGGGTGGCCTTTTCCGATCTCTACATTCGCCTCTGTTCTATGGGCATCATCCATGATTGGAGAATTCTGTAGATGCCGGAATTCCAACGGTTCTCTTACGATGTTCTGGTGATTGGAGCTGGCGGCGCAGGTCTGCGCGCCGCTATCGAAGCCTCGGCCACAGGCGCGAAGGTGGGCGTCGTCTGCAAATCGCTCCTTGGCAAAGCCCACACCGTCATGGCTGAAGGCGGCATTGCCGCTTCGCTCGGCAACGTCGACGATCGCGACAACTGGCGTGTCCATTTCTCCGATACGATGAGGGGCGGACAGTACCTCAACAACTGGCGCATGGCCGAATTGCACGCTAAGGAAGCGCCGGAATGCGTCCGCGAACTCGAAGCCTGGGGCGCGCTCTTCGACCGCACCAGGGACGGCAGGATCCTGCAGAGAAACTTCGGCGGCCATCGGTATCCGCGCCTGGCACACGTCGGCGACCGCACCGGCCTCGAAATGATTCGCACCCTGCAGGACCACGGCATTCACGCAGGCATGGAAGTCCACATGGAATGCACCGTCCTCAGCCTCCTGCTCGACTCCGGCCGCATCGCCGGCGCCTGCGGATACGACCGCGAGAGAGGCCGCTTCCATCTCTGGCAGGCAAAGGCCGTCGTCCTCGCAACCGGCGGAATCGGCCGCGCTTTCAAGGTCACCAGCAACAGTTGGGAATACACCGGCGATGGGCATGCTCTGGCCTATCGCGCCGGCGCCGAACTCCGGGACATGGAGTTCGTGCAGTTTCATCCCACAGGGATGATCTGGCCCATCA
>CAZWSD010000269.1:0-5303 GCA_964636535.1 uncultured Acidobacterium sp.
GCGTCGCAAAAAACTGCTGCACGGCTGCTTCCTTTTGCGCGCTGCAGAACGAGCCAGTGGCTCCGACCAGATAGCCGCCCATGAGGAAGGCTGTATTCTGCGCTTTGACCTGCTGCCAATGGTGCTGAATGAACCGCCATGCCACATCGCGAGTATTCGGATCCCTGAGTGCGATTGCCAATTCGATAATCGAATCCTGGTTGCGTACCTTGCCGGACACGGCGTATTGGAGCGCCCGCTGCTCCAGTTTCCTGTTTGTGAAAGTGACCAGCAGATGCAGGGCAGTCACCTTCAGCTCAGGGTTCCTGGAAGTTTCGTAGGTGTGTTGGAGTGTGTTGAAGAAAGCCGCATCGCCATCTTCGGCGGCAATCGTCAGTGCAACATTGGCAATCGTGGGGTCCACGGAGGCGGGATTTGCGAGATACTCATCGGCCAATCTGCGCGCGTCGGCCGTAATTTGGGGATCCTGCGCGTAGCCGAGAATGGCGAACAATTCGGCACGCAGTTGCTTCGTGTTTTCCGAAGCGTTGGCGCGGGCCGGGCCGAGGCGTTCGTACTCCGGCTTGAAGGTGCGAATGAGCCACGCGTGGATGGCGCTAATTTCCCTGGGGTTGGAGGCGATCCGATCCTCGATCTCGCCGATCGGCGCGACGGCTGTGCTGACGACGTCGGCGTTGCCGTCATTCCTGATCTTTCCGACGAGGTTGAGGTAGGAGCCGACCGAGTCCCGGTCCGCGTGAACATAGGCCCAGAGATCGCCGAACAGGCTGATTCGCTCGGCCGGCGACAATCCAGATTCCAGCTCATGCATCAGCTTCCGCGCGGTCCCGGGGCTGCTGAAGGTGTAGCGGTAATAGCCCATGGATTTCGCGTCGGGGAAGAAAACACCGGGGGTCGGAAGCGGCAGAGTCTCGCTGGCGCTGGACAACAGATCGCACTTCTGGCCGCCGGCCGCGGCCTGGAAGCAAACCGGGATGGTCCAAAGTTGGCGCCCGGTGCTTGTTACATCGGAGTTCAGATAGAAGCGATGCTGGGTCACCAGTACAGTGCCGTTGTGCGGAGTGCCGAAGGTGAGGCCGGGGACGCCCGGTTGGGTGATGAAACTGCGCATGATTTTGTCGATGGGCAGCCCGCTGACGGCTGTTTGCGCATTCCAGAAGTCCCGCGAATCCGCAGTTGCGAATTTGTGCGCCTCAAGATATTTGTGGATACCCTTGCGGAAGAGTTCGCGACCCTCGTAATGTTCAACCATGTTGATGACGGCCGAGGCTTTGCCGTAGCTGATGCCATTGAACATCTGGTTGATTTCAGCCGGAGTATTGGCTGGAGCGCTCACGGCGCGGGTGACGCGCTGGGCATCGAAATTGAGGGTGGAATTTACGCCCTGGGCGACATCGTCCTTCACAAACCAGTTGGGATGCATGGCTGTAATCGGCTTGTGTTCCATCCAGGTAGCGAAGCCCTCGTTGAGCCAGATGTTGTTCCACCAGTTGGGCGTGACCAGATCGCCGAACCACTGGTGGGCCATCTCGTGAGCCACATCTTCGGCGACGACTTTCTTTTCGCTGAGCGTTGCTGTAGCCGGATCAATGAGCAGGGCTGTGTCACGGAAGGTAATGGCTCCGTAGTTTTCCATGGCGCCAGCTTCGAAATCGGGAATGGCGATGAGATCGAGCTTCGGCATCGCGTACTTGATGCCGAAGTAATTGTCGTAGTAGTGCAGAACATACTCGGCCGTGGTCAAAGCGAAATGCGTGTACTTTAGCTGGTCTGGCGGGGAGCAGACGCGAATCGGGATTCCGTCGCTTTGCCCCTTGACGCACTCGAAGTCGCCGACCAGGAAAGCCACAAGATAGGTCGACATCCTGGGAGTCGTCGCGAAGTGAACGGTGTGCTGATTGGGCCCGGGGCCGGGCGTATCGGAAATCACATCGGTGTTGGAGATGGCCATGTCGCCCTTGGGCGCAATCAGCGTGACGTTGAAGGTGGCCTTGAAAGCCGGCTCGTCGAAGCTGGGAAAGGCGCGGCGGGCGTCTGTGGGCTCAAACTGGGTGACGGCATAGCGTTTGCCGGCTTGTTTGGAGAGATAGAATCCGCGCAACTGATTGTTAAGGATTCCGGAATAATCGATGGCGAGAGTGTATTGCCCGGGGCTGAGAGCTCGATTGAATTGGAAGGTTGTCTGCTGTTTGTGCTTGTCCTGAGTGATCTGGGGGGAAAGCGTCTTTCCGTTGGCGCGCAGCGTAACGCTGTTGAATTGGATCTGCGCCGAGTTGAGGGTGATGGCGCCGGTGGGCTGCTTGACCAGAACCTGAATCTTTTCCTGACCGGTAAACGTGGCTGTTTGCAGGTGTGGAGTGAGGACCAGCGTGTAATGCTCGGGAGTTACGTTTTTTGGCAGCCGCTGCGCGTTTGCGAATTGGGGTAACAGAGTTCCCACGAAGAACAGGGCAAGCAGGCAGGAGCTGAATCGAGCACGAGTTCGCGGCAGCAGTGACCTGCAGGGCGTCGACGGATCAAGGCTAGGCATGTGCATCCTTAGGGTTAAGTAGAAGAAAAACCACTCAGCATACAGGAAAAAGAACGAATTCGCACCTTCCCTGCGCACATGTCTGACGATTGATCCGTGTGCAAGCCGGGATGTGGGGCGATGGCGGGGTATCGGCAACCCGATTCGGAGGGTTTGACTCATATCGTTGCAACAATCACGGACGCCAGACCCGGGTTCGCAAGGAGTTGAAACCAGCAAGGGTTAGACGTTCGCGCACATGATTCGTACGGGGAGCGCGGTTCCCGAGGCCTGTGTATCGCGTTAGACGGAGGCGGCGCGGACGGAATTGCCGCTGAGCTCGGCTGCGCGTTGTTCAGCATACGCGGCGGCGCCCATTAGGGCGCAGCGGCTTTCCAGAATGATGTGGACCGGTGTCTTGACGAGGAGGTCACTGAGGCGGCCCTTGTCTGTGAAGGCCTGCATGAAGGTTCCCGAGCGCATGGTTTTAAGTATCTTGGGCGCGATGCCGCCGCCGATATAGATTCCTCCAACGGCGAGGACCTTGAGAGCCATGTTGCCGGCTTCGGCGCCATAGGCGGAGACAAAGACTTCGAGCGTTTTGGCGCAGAGTTCGTCTTTGCCGCTATCGCCCAGTTCGCCGATGACGGCATTCGGATCTTCGTGCTGGAGCCGCCCCCTCAATTCGGGAGACTCATGCATCTTTTTCACATCGCGAAGGAAGGTATAGATGTTGTGGATGCCGAGGCCGGAGACCACTCGTTCAAAACTCACGCGGCCTCCCAATTTTCTCATCAGGTATTGCAGCATTTCGACCTCAAGCGGGTTGCGCGCTGCAAAGTCACAGTGTCCGCCCTCGGATGCCATGGGGATATGCCGGCGGCCGTCCCAGGCCATGACGCCTTCTCCGAGGCCGGTGCCGGCGGACACGAGCGCCCGGTTTCCGACCGCGCCGCGATCACCTTCATTCAGTGTGTGGATCTGGTTCGGCTTGAGCTCGGCCACTCCGTAGCCGTTTGCTTCGAGGTCGTTGATGAGGAACAGATGAGGAATGTCGAGCGCGGAGGAGAGTTGCACGCTGTCGAGGATCCAGGGGAGATTTGTGAGTTTGAGCCGCCCTTGCCTGACGGGGCCCGGAACGCCGAAGCAGGCCGCAGTGATGTTTCCCTGGGGGCATGTACCCAGGAACTTGCGCACGATGGATTCGAGGCCCTCATAGTCCTGTGCTGGAAATCGCTCATCCTTCAAGTGGACAAGGGCTCCCTGATTGAAGTCGTACAAGGCAAGGTGAACTTTGGTGCCGCCTACATCTCCAGCAAGAATCATCTGTGAATCTCCATCTTTCCTATGCCATTTGCATCCGGCGCGGGCAGCAGCGCGGCAGCCTGTTTATCGAGCAGCATCAAGAGGCGACCGCTGCGTGGTTGAATCAGTTGCGAGGGCAGCGATTCGGGGTCATAGGGCCCCTGCAGGACTCGATTGAGAGGATCTGCCTTGTCTTTGCCGGCAATGAGGAAGAACAATTCACGAGCCTCAATGATGACCGGCCATGTGAGTGTGATGCGCCAATCGTATTTCTGTTGGGGCACATGATTGGCGACCGCCAGGCGCAGCATCTCGTGAAGGGCTTCGGTGTGCGGAAAGAGCGAGGCGGTGTGGCCATCGTCTCCCATTCCGAGTGCCAGCAGGTCAAACACGGGTCCCTGGGCGCCTTCGAGTCGAAACTGGTTGCGAAGTTCTGATTCGTACTTCGCTGCAGCTTCCTCCGGATTGAGTTCGCCCAGTATGCGATGAATCTGAGCTGGAGGAATCGGCACATGCTCCAGAAGGTTTTCGCGGGTCATGTGGTAATTGCTGTCGGGGTGGTCGGGCGGAAGGCAGCGTTCGTCGACCCAGTAGATATCAATCTTTTCCCAAGGCATTTGAGCGCGGTACTGTTGGGCGGGATCGGCGAGCAGGCGGAACGTGGCCTTGGGCGTGCTGCCACCGGAGATCGCGAGGCGGGCCTTGCCGCGAGATTCAACGGCGGCCCGGGCGCAAGCTACAAAATGCTGCGCGGCGGCGTGGCTGAGCGCGGCGGAGTCATCGGCGACGCGATATTCAACGGAGTATGGCCGTGGCATTGCAGTGTGCTTCCTTTGCGGATGAATGAGGGACCATTCGCTCTCCACTATAGCTGGGCTGGTCGATTGTGCGAAATCCAGAATCAGCCAGTGGATGGGACGAGGCCGAACCTGAGTTGAGCAGGTCTACATACTATTCCAGCGTCTGCCCTCGCGTTCAACGAGCTCTTCGGCGCAACGAGGTCCCCAGGAGCCGCTGGAATAGTTGGGGAAATCGGGAGGAGCGGAGTGCGCCCAGGCCTGAAGAAGCGGGGTCATGAGGGCCCAGGTAGCTTCCACTCCGTCGCGATGCGCAAACAGGGTGGCATCGCCGAGCATTGCGTCGAGGAGCAGGCGCTCGTATCCGTTTGCCGAATTTGTTCCGAAGGCGGTGGAGTATTGGAAGTTCATATCCACCGGGCAGACGGTCATATCGGGACTGGGAACCTTGGCTCCAAAGCGCAGGGAGATGCCTTCATTCGGTTGGATGCGCATGGTGATCAAATTTGGCTGGATTTCCGCGCAGGGTCCGGAGGTGTTGCTGTTAAAAAGTAACATTGGCGGTTGCTTAAACTGGATGGTGATTTCTGTTTGACGTCTGGCCAGCCTTTTTCCGGCCCGGAGGTAGATTGGGACTCCGGCCCAGCGCCAGTTTTCAATGCCGAGCTTGAGCGCGGCGAAGGTTTCCGTCC
>CAZWSD010000270.1:0-5300 GCA_964636535.1 uncultured Acidobacterium sp.
TATAACACGGGGTCGTCTGTAACGAGCCTGCTCCCCACTCCGGCGGAACTTGGGAGCAACGGGCAATACTTCGACTTCAGTTCAACCCTGGGTCCGCAAATCCCGGGCGCCAGTGACGGGTGTAACTCGAAGCTGTATTACGGTGAGATCTTCAACCCCGCCACGGAAACTATTGTGAACGGGCAGCCCTGCCGGAAGCCGTTTGAAGTCAACGGGCAGCTAAATGAAATTCCGATCAACCTGGAAAGCACGGTGGCCAAGGCTGTTCTGCAATATCTGCCCAAGCCCAACCTGAGCGGAGCCGGCACCAACAACTACGTCTACCACACGGCCGACCAACTCGCGCAGACGGTTTACAGCCTGCGCGTGGACCAGAATCTTGGCGCCAACAACAAGATATGGGCCTTTTATAACGCGAGAGAGAATACGGACCAGGGGAACGGGCTCAATCTGCCTCCACCGATCAATTCCGCCGGCGGAGGAGCCGTCAATCAACTGGGCAAGCTCTTCCGCTTTGGATGGGATTGGATAATCTCGCCGAACGTGGTGAACTCATTTACCTTCGGCGCGAATCGCTCAAATAACTACAACGTGGCGCGCGCGGCCAACATGGGCACCGATTGGGACAGTAAGCTCGGCATCGCGAACGGCAGTGGCCCCGTCTTTCCTGGTTTTGAGTTTATCGGCAGTCCTTTTCCGAGCTTTGGCGAAAACGTCTACAGCCAGGACGTGGACAACCTGATTGCGGTGAATGACATTGTTCACTGGCAGCACGGACGGCACAGCATCTTCTTCGGTGGCGACGTGCATTACCACCAGTACTCGTTTATCAGCAAGATCGGCGGAACCTGCAGCGGTACGTCGGGATGCTTCACTTTTTACGACAACCAGACGGCTTCCGACACGACCTACTGGGGCCGGGACGGCAATTCCTTCGCTGCCTTCCTGCTTGGAAAATCGGCAACCGCGAACGCTATTGCGCAGTTGCACGCTCCGCGCTGGATCAAGCATTACGTGGCGCTGTTTGTGCAGGACAACTGGCGGATCCGGCAGAACCTGACGGCAAACCTGGGCTTCCGCTGGAGCTTCGATACGCCGCGGCATGAGGCCAATGGGGACACCTCGATCATGTCATTCACGGCGCCGAATGCCGCTGCAGACGGCATACCGGGCGCGCTGGTATTTGCCGGCAAAGGCGCCGGGCGTAACGGCAATGTAAACGAGACGTGGGCGAAGACGTATTACAAGGACTTCTCACCACGCATCGGGCTTGCCTGGTCTCCTTATAAGCGGGATGTGATTCGCGCGAACGGAGGCATCTACTACGGTCCGCTTGTTTATGCCGATTTTGGCCAAGGGACAATGCAGGGGTTCACTGTCAATCAGACGCTGTTCAGCGCAGATCCGCTCGACGGTCCTAATGTGGACGCCGGCCTGCCTGTGCTGTCGACGACGCCAGACCTGAACCCGGCACAGTCGAACACCCAGGCAGTAGATAACATCCAGCCTACGTTCGGGCGCCCGGCGAAGGTAGAAACCTGGACGCTCGAAAACCAGTTCGAAATCAATCCATATACGTACCTGTCGGTCGGCTACCTTGGGATGCACTCCACGCGTCTTCACGGTCTGTTGAATTTCCCGAACGACATTCCGGAGAAGGATCTGGCACTGGGCACTTGCCTGCTTCAGTTCAACCAGTTCCCGGCCCCGGGCTGTCAGGCGGCTCCTGTACCCTACTCGAGCTTCTACAACGAATGGGGTCCATTTGTGCAGACGCAGCAGGCGCTACGCCCATTCCCGCAGTATGGGTACATCAACCAGGACAGCTACCTGCAGAATGACGGCCAGGCGAGTTATGAAGGTCTGACGGTCAAGTTGCAGCGGCGTTTCCACAATGGCCTGGACGTGCTGGCTTCCTACACTTTCTCAAAGACGATGACCGATGCGGACGCGATTCAGCCCTTCTACAGCACGCTGCAAAATCAGGGTGGCACGCAAAACCCTTATAACCTGAAAGCAGAGAAGGCGGTCAGCAACGAGGATATTCCCAATAACTTCGTGATCAGCTACCTGTATGACCTGCCGATAGGTCACGGCCGTCAATTCCTTGCTCATACGCCGAAGGTGGTGAACGCGATGATTTCCGGCTGGCGCATCGCTGGGATTCAGCGCTACATGAGTGGACAGCCTATCAGCTTCTTCGGAGCGAACGGGATTCCTGGATTCGATAATGGAATTCGACCGAGCCGCGTGGTTGGCCAGCCGGTGCGTCGTTCTGGACCCTTCAATCCGTTTGACTTCAAGGTCGGCGGCGGGGGATACGACAAAGCCTCCCCAGCCTGCCAAACCGGCTACTGGAACTGCAATTTTGTGACTGACCCGAACCCTCATCCCGGCCCCATGGTGCCGTATCAGTTCGGCGACATGCCGCGAAACTCCAATAGCATTCGCTCATTTCCATACTTCGATGAGGATATCGGCATCAGCAAGACCATCCCACTTCCTCACGGGATGCAAGCTGAATTCCGGGGCGAAATGTTTAACGCTTTCAATCGCCATATCTTTAACAAGCCGGACTCGGGCGTTCAGGATCAAAACTTTGGCCAGGTAGGCAGTACGTTGAATGGGCCAAGAAACGTCCAGTTTGTTCTGAGGATCACCTACTAACCGGCTGCGGGTCCGGATGTGCGATCGCATATCCGGACCCTGGCTGAACGACTAGATTCATACGCATTGGCTCATCCGCCAGAGAGCAACGGAACCAGTTGGCGCAGGGAGCCTGCCTATCAATTTCTTCCCACGCAACAGGAGGCCGGGAGCATCCCCATGAATTTTTGTCCTGGCGCGATACTCGCGCTCATAGTTTTTCTGATGACCGGCTGCGGTGGCGGCGGAGCATCTCCATCAGGAACAGTTTCCGGAGGAGGCACTTCGAGCCAGGCCGTCGATATGGGGACGCTTACCCCGATGAGTGACAGCTATCAATACACGCTGACCAACTCCGCCAGCGGCATGGTGCTGGGCATTGCGGGACAAAGCCAGACGGCGGGGACCGATGTAGTCCAGGAGTCCTCGGGAACCACAACCGCCGACATCGATTGGCACTTTATCCCGATGAACAACAACCAGTACAACGTGGAAAACATGCTGACGCACCAGGTGATGGGCGTCAGCAACGGCTCTACTGCCGCCGGAGCGCAGGTGCTCCAATGGGCTGACAATGGCACCAACGATCATCTTTGGGAGTTCTATGTCCTGAAGGATGGAAACTACCTCATCAAGAACGTGAACAGCGGGCTGTACCTGCAGGACGCGAATTCCGGCGCGACATCGTCTGCGACCATCGATCAGGGTTCGCGATCGGCGACTGGCGCCGGCTGCACCTGCCAGGAGTGGACGGTGACATCCACTGGCGTATCGCCCTATCCAAATCCGGCCGCCGTCAATGTAGCGTATACGGCACCGGACTCGGCAGCCATCGGAATTCACGATCCATCGATCCTCGACACAGGGTCCGGCTACGACCTATTTTCGACCCACGGGCTGATTCACGAGCATCAGTCAACAGACCTGGTCAATTTTTCTGACGGCGGCTATGCGCTGCCCTCGCTTCCGGCCTGGACAAATGCGTACACGGCTTCGAGCGGCGACCTCTGGGCTCCCGACGTTTCCGCGCATAACGGCGAGTACTGGATGTATTACGCGGCCTCCACCTTTGGCAGCACAAACTCCGCCATTGGCCTGGCCGTGAGTTCGACCGGTGCTCCCGGCACGTTTGTTGATTCTGGCCGTCCGATTTACGCATCCGCCGACTGCCCCGGATCGAACGCCATTGATCCCTCATCGGTTGTCGACGCTTCAGGCAATGCCTGGATGGCTTTCGGTTCGTGGTCGAGCGGGATCCAAATAGTTCCGGTCAACAACAACACCGGGGTGCCCACCGGGGCAGCGTGCCAGCAACTGGCCTATCATCCTTCAGGGACCGGTATTGAAGGATCCTATATCTACCCGCATGGCGGCTATTACTATCTGTTTGCCTCGATTGATACATGTTGTCAAGGTGTGAACAGCACTTACAGAATCATAGTAGGTCGGTCCAAGTCAATCACCGGCCCATACATCGACCGTGGCGGCATTGCGCTGACCGCTGGTGGCGGGACGATTTTGCTGAGCGCGCACGGCAATATCAACGGACCGGGTGGTGAAACTGTCTTTACAGATGGAAGCAATGCTGTGCTGGTTTACCACTACTATGACGGCAACAACAATGGATATCCGGCGCTGGGAATCAACAAGCTGGGCTGGACCTCTGACGGCTGGCCCTACTTGGAGTAGCCGTGGGGACCGAGGGGCTGCCAGGGAAAGTCCCTGCCAGTGATTCCGGCAAAAGCTTTGACGCCGGGATCTCCCTCATTTCATCTCGCCTGCGCTGTGAGAATTGTGGGGTTGCGCGGCGGCATCTGTCACTTCAATGCAATGCCTCCCGTCGCAGGATGAGATCGCAGTCAGGTTTGCCATGCGGCTTGAAGGCAACGCAGGCGAGATGCCGGGGCTGAAACGCCGGACCGCGGTGAGTGATGTGAGAGAGATGGATGGCGGACCGTCTGATGGAAGTTGTTCGGCGGAACGCCGACCCCATCTGGAAGACAGGCGGATGCGGTTTTCAGGTTGCAGTCAGGGACGGGCCGGGTGTCGACGATGCCGTGGTCGGTGCTGATATGCATTTGCAGGGGGAGGAAGACTTCGCGTTGATCGAGCGCGGCGGGCCGTAGATAGTCGCCGCGGCCACGGTCGGATGCGGCGATGGCTGCAGGTCCGAAGCGCAGAGAGCGGGTGATTTGGCTCAGTGACCTCGGCGTCGATTGGCCAGCAGATGTGTTATAAAGGTGTAGGGCGAGTCCTTCGCCCAGTCCTTTGCGGTCTCCTCCGCACACGAAGTGGACGCGTAGCTCAACTGGCAGAGCATTCGACTCTTAATCGACAGGTTGTAGGTTCGATTCCTACCGCGTCCACCATCTAAAATCCAATTCCGTCAAGCATTTGTCGAATGTGTTCCCTTCGTTGTTGAAGTTCCACTTCCGAAAACCTGACCAAATAGCTGACCATACTCTTTTCGCTGGTCATGCTGGATGATGGCGACCCGCAATGGCTTCAGTTCCTGTTGATAGGGCTGCATGGACGTAGGCGTTCCCGGAACTACACGGTTTTGGAAAAGCGGGGTGGGCGAGTCGCAGCTTGCAGCGATTCATCAACATACGCTTTCACAGATACTCGAACTACCGCACCAAAGGTCGAGGCTT
>CAZWSD010000271.1:0-5286 GCA_964636535.1 uncultured Acidobacterium sp.
GAATACCGTTCATCACAGTTTCCATCGGAATAGTGACCTGCTGTTCGATCTGTTCCGCGGAGATTCCAGGCCACTGGGCAATCACATCAACATAGTTGTTTGCCACATCCGGATACGCTTCGACGGGAAGTCGATGGAACGAAACCGCGCCCCACGCAAACAGCAGAATCGCAGCCACCAATACAAGAAAACGATTCTGTAGCGCAAAATCGACAATCCTGCGAATCATTGCGTCTCCAGAGTCGCTTCGAGTTGCAGAACATCCGCGACCACCTTCTGGCCCGGTTCGATCCCGGAAAGGATCTGCTGTTTGCCGCCAGGCAACATGTCTCCAGCGTTGATTTCCACGCGCCGGAACTGCTTATCACCGGCTGGAACAAAGACCCAGTCGCGGTCATGCAGGTGCAGAATGGCGGAGGAAGGCACAACCGCGTAAGTGTCCTTCGCTTTGCTCTCAAAGGTCGCGGTGACGAACATGCCGACTTTAAGAATGCCGGGGTTGGCGATCTCAATGCGCACCGCGGCTGTACGGAGGTTGGGATCGAGAATCGGCTCGATATCGGAGATTCGTCCGGTCAGGTTCCTGCCCGGATAGGCATTGATCCTGATTGTTGCGGACTGCCCCAGCGAAATCTTCGGAAGGTCGTTTTCGTATACGTTACAAACCACCCAGACAACAGACAGATCGGCGATGGTAAAAGCCGTAGGGGACCCAGCGTAAGTCACACCTGCCGCAGCCGCGTTGGTGACATTCTGTGCAATGATCACGCCAGAGATGGGCGAGTAGACATTCACAATATTCGATGGATGGTCCTTGCTGACCCCGAGCGTATCCAGTTGGCCTTCCGCCGCATGTAGGTCCGCGATCGCATCCTGTTCGGTGTCTTGCGCCTGTTCCAGTTGGCTTTGCGGAATTGCGCCATGTTGATAGAGGATCGTTGCACGCTTCAACTGAGTGTCGGCCAAGTGCTCATCGTTGACCGCCTTCAGGTAGGTATCAAAGGCATTGGTAATATCGGGGCTCTGTACCTTCAAAAGCACTTGCCCCTTTCTTACGTTGTCGCCCAGCCGGGCCTTGATATCCACCACGCGACCGCTGGCCAGTGAGATTACGGGGACCTCGCGCGCAATATCGGGATTGACGGTCCCGGTGACATTCAACTGGGCATGGGCTTCCACCCGGTCGGCGGGTACCACTGAGAATTGCTCCGGCTTGTCAACAGTTACAAGGCCATCATTCCTGGTCTCCACAACTTGTGCGGACGGCGCAGCGCCGTCTGCTGGGTTGAATTTCTTTCCGCAAGCCGTCAGCGACAGACATGCGGCAAGGCAGCAGGTGGATTTCAGAATGAATGTTTTCATCATTGGATCACCTCACGGCCTATGGCAAGATTCAATTGGGCCGCAGCTGTCAGATAAGAGCCGATCAACTGCAGATAGGCCAACTGGACATTGCGGTAGTCGCTCTGTGCGTTCAAAAAGTCCATTAAAGACGCGCCGCCATGCTGCCATGAAAAGGTGATCGTCTCTCGTACCCGGATCGCCTGGGCCAAGTATTGGGCTTTGTAAGGCCGTAGCAGGATTACATTGCTGTTCACCTGCGCGTAAGCCGAATCGACATCGGCAAACACCTGGGCCCGTGTGGCCTCGGTGACTTGCTGATTCCGGCCGATGTCCAATTCTGTGCGCTGCTTTTCTCCCTGGTTGCGATCGAAGATGCGCAACGGAATACTGACGCTTGCTCCTAGGGTCTGCAGGCCGTTTGGGTTGTTGTTCGACGAGTTATAGGTGTACCACCCACTAAAGGTCGGATCGGTCGAACCATTTGCGACGGCAAGCTTATGGTTTGTCGTCGCCTGCTGCACGGATTCGAGCGCCGCCCGCAGGTCTGGCCGGTTGGTGAGCGCGATCTGGCGGAAGGTTTCGAGCGGTTGCAATTGGTCAGTGAAATCAAATGGCCCCTGAATGTCAAATTGATCGACAGGGGTTCTGTCGTTGAGCAGTTGCAGCAATTGAATTTTCGCGGTGCGCAGATTGACCTCAGCAGTTTGCTCGTCGGACTCATACTGCACCCGCTGCAGCTCAATTCGATCCAGATCTACCTGTGCCAGATCTCCCGCCTTGAAACGTTCCTGGCTGATATCGATGATGTGGTCGTAGTAGTCGAGTTCCTGCTGCGCCACGGCCAGCACCGCTCTTGCCTGAAGCGTCTGCACAAAAACAGAACGCAGATTAAAGAGCAGATTGCGCTCCAGATCGGCATGCGCGCTGGTCGCAATCTGCGTGCCTTGCTGCGCGGTCTTCAGACGCAGTTCGCGCTTGTGGTCACGCTCGTGTAGGTAACTGATCGACGGGACAACGAAAGTGCCCCGCATCGGCGTCCAGATGCCATCGTTCGGCGCGAGCTGTGTGCCGTCCTGCGAAAGTGTGAACTGCGGGTTCGGGCGCAGGTAAGCTGTGATTTCCTCCGCCTTCATCTCCTGCACATTGGCCTCATCGGCCTTCAGCGTGGGATTGGCCGCTTCGAACTTGGTCTTCACCTGCTCCCAGGTGAAATCGGTCTGCGCATTCATCGGCACGCTAATGCAGATAAGCGCGGCGGACACGACAGCCAAACAGAAACGCAGAGAGGAGGGCCGAATTTTTCTTTTCATGCAATCAGTTTCGATTTCAGGCGTGAGAAATTTCGTTGGGTGAATTTCGGTCGCGGACGTTCAGAACGTACTCTCTTTCAGTTTGGCGTTCACAGCCGAAACTGACCACACTATCTATCGGCTATAGAAGGCTATCTTTTGGTCATTTCGCCGGGCTATCGACCAGAAATGGGCACGATGTTCTATGTTGAGAAAGGTGCGGCTAATGCGATCGGCATATCGGCGGAACTCAGGTCGCCATGCATGAGAAGCCCCACTCCATCTCGTCGGTAAGGCGGACCATCATGTTTCTGTCTGTGCTTCGCGGCAGTAAGTGGTCGATGTTAGTTTGGGCTGGCGCCTTGATCCTTACGATCGCCCTGATCGACTGGTACGCAATCGACGAGCTTCCACTTGGATTCTTGTATCTGCTTCCCATGCTGATGGTGGGAAGGGTTCTCGAGCCATGGCAGATTGGCGCAGTCGCCGCACTATGTACCTTTCTCACAGAGCGATTCGATGAGTTTGTCTGGAACTTGAGAACGGGTATACCCCGGGATGTTTTGTATTTTTCCGCATTTCTTTGCGCCGGCCTTTTCGTCTACGAAATCAACCGAAGCCGCCGAAGAACGGTTGAGAGTTTGCACGAAATTGAGAAACAGAGGGATGCGCGACGTGATGCCGAAGAGCAACTGAAGGTACTGGTAGAAAGCAGTCCTGCCGCCATCATCACCGCGGATTCTGCGGGCCGCGTCCTCATGGCAAATGAGGCAGCGCATCGGATGTTGGCTCTCCAGCCGGACACTCTTCCGAGCCAATCGATCCAACGCTATTTCCCTTCCCTTGGGAATGTCTCACGCCAGGAAGCGACGCCCCGGCTCTACCGCACAGTGATGCAATCCAAGGGGCACCGTGCGGACGGAGAGATATTTCTGGCGGAGATTTGCTTTTCGACCTATCCAACCCATGGCGGTTCGCGGCTCGCCGCCATGATCCTGGACACGTCGGAAGAGCTTCGCAGCCAGGAGGAAACCAGCCTGCACCAGATGCTTGCTGGATCGCGCATCGCGGCGGCTGCCGTTTCGCACGAGGTCCGCAATGTGTCAGGAGCGATTGCCGTTGTGCATCAAAACCTCGCGCGCAGCGGTTTGCTGTCTCAAAATAAGGACTTCGAGGCGCTTGGCAATCTTCTTCACGCTTTGGAGCGCATCGCCTCTGTCGATCTGCGGCGATACACCGACCAAACAGCGGAGACCGATCTGATCGCCGTATTGGACGATCTTCGGATCGTCGTGGCTCCGGCGCTCAGAGAAGCTGGCATCGAAGGTAAGTGGGATATTCCGTGCGAACTTCCGGTTGTCTGGGCCGACCGGCAGAACCTCATGCAGGTCCTGTTGAACCTTACCGCAAACAGCATTCGCGCGCTCGTCGATCGAGATGCCGGAGCGCTTGCGATCTCCGCCAGAGTCAGCGATCGCAGTATTCTGGTGGAGGTCGTGGACAACGCCGGCGGGGTAGAGAATCCGGAGCGATTGTTTCATCCGTTTCAGCAGGAGGCTGAGGTGACAGGCCTCGGTCTGTTTTTGTCGCGTGCGTTTATGCGCGCCTGCAGAGGCGAACTGCGGTATAGGCCGCTTCCCGACGGCTCCTGCTTCATCGTCGAGATGCCGATCGTGGAACAATCAAAGAGCCTCCCATGAATACTCCAACCCGCATTCTACTGGTCGATGATCGCAGTCTCTTCCGCGAAAGCCTTGTCCGGCTGCTCGAATCGGAGCCTGATTTGCGCGTGGTGGCCCATTGCGCCGCGCTTCCTGAGGCGATCCGTGTTTTGCAAAGCAGTCCGATCGATGTTCTCCTGCTCGACTACGATCTCGGCGAGGAACGAGGAACAGATCTGCTGCGGAAACTTGACGATTGCAACACTCAGGCCAAAGTTCTGATGGTCACGGCGGGGATGAGCGATCGCATCGCCCTGGACGTGCTGAATTCCGGTGCCGCCGGGATTCTTTTGAAACACAGCAGCCCTGCCCAACTGCTGGAGGCGATTCGAAGAGTAGCGCGGGGCGAGATGTGGTTCGAAGGGGACATCCTTCGTTCTCTTGTATCGCGAGCAAAGGAACATGAAACAACGGACAGGAACGCGCGGTCTCTGACGCAGCGGCAGGAGCAAGTCCTATCAGGAATTCTCGATGGTCTCTCCAACAAAGAGATCGCATGGAATCTGAAGGTCTCAGAAAGCTCTATCAAGGCTGTGATTCAGGAGTTGTTCCACAAGGCGGGAGTGAGAACCCGCAGCCAGCTGGTAAGGATCGCCA
Organism: uncultured Acidobacterium sp.; assembly: GCA_964636535.1. Lineage (GTDB taxonomy): Bacteria > Acidobacteriota > Terriglobia > Terriglobales > Acidobacteriaceae > Acidobacterium. Next base: position 4,952 of record CAZWSD010000271.1, read on the forward strand.
TCGAAAAATATGCCCGCGACTGGCTCAGTAGCTGAACTGAACGGCATGAAGAGTTTGAAGTCGTCTGTGTGGAATGAACGACCTCGCCGCAAGCAGCGAGGTATCCCGAAAAACCCGAGTTGACGCTACGCCGCAAGCGGTGGGGAATCAGACCCGGAGAGATTGAAACAGGATTCCGGCAGAGGGTAGATGCCTCTTCTGTCAATGTCATCGCTCGTGTAAGGGGATAAGAACAGGGTAGAGAGGTGAATTCCAGCTTTCTTGTGGCTCGAATCGCATTAGGCAGGTATCTGCTTGACTCAGGTAACCCCAAGATGTAGTACCGGGTCGCGATC
>CAZWSD010000272.1:0-5265 GCA_964636535.1 uncultured Acidobacterium sp.
GCGCGGTGTCGAAGTTGGCCGATTCCAGATCTTGCACCTCGGCGGCATCGCTCACTGCGATCGGGCGAACCGGCATCTTGAAAACCAGCGTCTGCGAGGCTCCGGGTTGCAGGTGGAGTTCATAGCGAACCGACAGTACGGGCGTGCCGGGCGAAACATCGACGCTCTGCGGCCTGCTGTAATGGAGATTTTGCGTGACCCACAAACTGGGCCGGGGAACTGTAGCAAACTCGTAGACCACCCTGCCCGACCGCTCCGCCAGATTGCGCTGGAATCCATATACCCAGTGCGCATCAAAGGAGACGCCCGGCTGAGAATAATCGCCCGGCCTCGCCGGTGTGACAGGCCGCCAAAAACGATGGGAGGCCAGGTTGCAGGGACTGTGCTGGCTCTTCGCTCCCGTATATGGGAACGAAACGGTAAAGTACGAAGTCCGCTTCGTCGAGCCCGCGTTATCGGCAACCACCCGGATAAAATCGACGGAATTGCCGGCGGCGCCTTCACCCGGAAAAATATCCGCAAACGTGGTGACGTTGTAGCTAACGGCTCCATCGCGATACGTGTAATGGAGGATGGGCAGGTAGCCCTTTTCAAGCGTCCGGATGCGCTGCCACGCCGGCTTGGACGGGTACCCGATGGAAAACATCAGCTCGCCAAACCCGGTATAGAGATAGCCGGCCGGAGTTATTTCACTGCCCATCGGCGCATTCTGCACGCCAATTTGATCGGTCGAGCAGGCAGGGTAACTGAAGGGCTCTCCGGAGCGGTCGATATTCGGGTTGACCATTTGTGCGCTCAGCCCGCTTGAAAGCAACGTGACTGACCCGATAAGCAGTAATGCAGCGGCGCGCTTCATTTGCCCCCTCTGTGTTCAAGCCCCGTTTCTAGCTGCGGTCGCCGCCGGATGTCAAGGGCGCGGCACATCTTCACCGCCGGGCTGATTTCCATCAGCGAGCTTGTCGCTGCCGTCCACCGGAAACTTCAAAGCCCAGCTCGCGAAGTCGGATTCGTCCGGCTTAACCGGCAACTGTCAAGACCCTGACCCGATGGGCCCGCTCCCTTCAGCCTTCACCCGCCTTATGGCGGCGAAAATCGCATGCAATCGCCCCCGCCCGGCGGATCGATGTTCTTGCTTCCCTTCGCCTGGCTCTCACTGCCCTACTTTTCTATGGACAGAATCGGCGCGCCCGCGTTCTCTTCAGGCGGCACGGTCTCTCGGAATGGACTTTCGCGATACTCCTTCCAGGTCGGGAAAGAAGACTGCTTGGCTTCGATCTCCTCTCTGGAAGCGCCTTCCGGCAAAGTCAGAAATGCAAGGAACTTTTCCTGTATCCGCGCATCCGGATTAAATTCATCTAGCCACAGAAATTGCCCCTCTTCGTTAATCTCCAGGAACCACCACTCTCCGGTGCTCGAATCCACGGCAAAATCCAGGCTGCCAAAGGTGATGCCCGCCTGCCTGGCGAATGCAAGAACTCCCTGTTCAACTTCAGGAGGCGTCTCCATCGGCTCAACACGCATCCTGCCCTGCCCCGCCTCCTGGCGCCAGTCGATCGCCTTCTCGGGAGTGTGCAGGCTGTAGGAGTAAACCGTGGTGCCCAGCAGAACCATTCTTACATCGAAGTCCTTGACGATCATCTTCTGGTAAATCGCAGGCGCGTAAGTAAGCACTTCATCGGCAGGCAGATTGTCCGCATCGATCTCGAAGGTCTCGGTCACCGCCAGGGCCTCGCTGCCCTCCTTCTTCCATATATGCGGAAAAAACGCCTTGCAGATCGTCCGCTCACGCCTCTGTTCGAGGAATTCTCTCACCGCAACCGGAGAATTCGACATCAGCGTCTCCGGCACGTTCAACCCGCAGATTCTTGCCAGCAGCAACTGCACAGATTTGTTGTTGATCAGCCGAGACGAGGAGTATGAATTGATGCAACGGACCGGCAGCTTTTCCAGCAGGTACATAATGGACCAGGAAAACCACTTGTACTCCCCCTGGGCGAAGTTCTTGTCTTCCTCGGCCGCGTTGGGATTATGCACTGGCTGATTCGGCCGGCGAATCCACACAACATCGCCGGGGTCCACCGAGTGCGGCCCCAGCATCAGCCGGCAATTCTCCGCCACAAAGATGCTCGCCTGTTGTTCCTCAACCCACGAAACCCCTCCCCAACAGGCCACCGTATAACCCGCCTGCTCCAGCGCCCATTTCAGCGGCGCCGTGTGATTGTCGTTGTCAAATGCCACGATAACAATTTTCATTGCTTGTTCGCCCTGGAAACAGGCCAGGCGCGCCGCATAGCGCCGCCTGGCCCCGTCCTCTAGCATTCTCCAGGATCACCATCGGCAGTTTTCGTCTTCCCGTTAAAGCTGCATACGGTCTCGGTGCGGACGCCGCCACTCACATGCTCCGCCTCTTGCGGGGTGAGTTCGCGAGCACCAATACGGCTCAATACACGATTTGTTTCGCGGTTCTTCATACGGCTCCTTTCTTTCCCTTGCAGAATTTACTTCCGTGAACAATCGCCGGGTAACGCATCAAAAACTCCCCGGCCCTTTGGTTGAAGGTGACCCGGACTCCTCCGGCGCTCTGCTTCCTTAGCAGCCGTCGCCGTCCGGTGTTCCAGTCTTGGGGTTGATCACCGTGCAGTAGTTCGTATGCAAAAGCCCGCCCCCACTCACGATTTCCACTTCCTTGGGGGTGAGTTCACGAGCGCCTACGCGGCTTAGTACGCGATTTGCGTCGAGCTTCTTCATGCTGCTCCCTTCATGGTTTCTTCGAGAAACAAGGATCCCTCCGCGGAATCAGGGCAAAAGCCGCAGAGATCCCCACTCGATTCGAGACGCCGATTTGCCTCTAACCGTCGCCGTCCCTCTGCAGGGTCTTGGGATTGAACGTGATGACATTTGTCATTTGCGGCCCGCTGCCGCTCACTCGCTCCACTTCCTCAGGAGCAAGTTCCCGAGCGCCCATACGGCTGAGCACGCGAAATGCTTTTTCGCTTTTCGTACCGGTTCTCCTTTCTGGTTGTCGAGTGCGCTGTCATGCGCTTTGGCATCGCCCGCGAATCGGACCCGAAGCGTTGCTCCGCGTTCTGTCCGCGCGCATTGCTGCTTCGCGCTTCCTATTCGCGAAAGTCGCCGTCTCCCAGCCCGTTCTTTCCAATGGTCTGGATGGTGTGGAACGGCCCACTCCCGCTGATGCGTTCCGCTTCTTGCGGGGTCAACTCGCGGGCTCCCGCACGGCTCAGTACTCGCTTGCCTTCACGTCTCATACTTCCTCCGATCTACGGCAGGTTTCTTGTGAACGTTGGGTCAGAGTTACGCTGGCCAGGACTCAGAGTTACTACTGGGCCAGAATTGTACGCCGATCAGAGTACTTTTAGCACCATTCCGCAGAAACCATCGCGGTTACCCCGCCGCCAGCCAGTGGCTTCCCCTCAACCCTGCTCAGAATCCTCCTCATCTCCAAATCCCTCCTATGCCCGCCCAATCCCTGCTTGCTCCCCCTGCGTTCCACCATCCTTCGCTCCAACACCGGATGATTGCCCAAAGCAAACCGTCCGGTCCGCGATCGCAATCGTGTCCGGACGGTGCGCGGCAAACACCCGCGTCATGCAAAGTGTTGAAAGCATTTTTGCAATCCGCTGTTCGGTGGGCACATCAAGGTGACTCGTGGCCTCATCCAGAATCAATATCGATGGCCGGGCGTAAAGCGCCCGCGCCAGCAGCAATCGTTGCTGCTGCCCGCCGGAAAGCGCCGAACCCATGTCCCCCACCAACGTGTTGTACTCCATGGGCATGGCCCGGATGTCGTCGTCAAGGCAAGCCAGACGCGCGCACTCCCGCGTCCTCGCCATATCCGGCGCATCCGACGAAAAGGCGATATTCTCCGCAATCGTGCCCGCGAACAGCGTATCGTCCTGCAGTACGAAGCCCACTTTCCCCAGGCTCGCCGAGCGGTCCTCGCATACCGATCGGCCGTCGATCAGAATATCCCCCTCCTGCGGGTGCAAAAGCCCGGCCATCAGCTTCAGCAGCGTCGATTTGCCCACCCCCGAAGGGCCCACGATGGCCACGCACTCCCCCGCCTCAACCCGCAGATTCACGTCCTTCAACAACCACGGCTCCGCGTCGGAATAGCGGAAAGAAAGCGAACGTACCTCGATCGCCGTGCTCACCTGTTCACCCGCTGATATCTCACCTGGCTTGGGCTCCGGCTTTTCAAACACCACGTCGGAGAGTCTCTGCGCCTGCAACGAAAGCATCCGCAGCTCAAATATCCGGTCTACCAGAGTCGTCGTGCGGCCCTTGAACTGCTCCTGGTAGGCAACAAAGGCTACCAGCATTCCAACCGTCAGCGAGCGATCAAGAACCAGCTCCACGCCGATCCATACCACCAGAATTGACTGCAGGCCGAAAATCAACGCATTCGCCGTCTTGAAAACTATATTCAGCTTCTCCGTGGCTACATGCGCGTTCGTCGTATCCACCAGCAGATTCATCCAACGCGTCTTTCGTGTGTCTTCCCGGCCAAACGTCTTGATCGTCCGAATGCCGCGCAGGGTCTCGATCAGGTAGCTCTGCTGCTTGGCCGTGTTGACGATAAACTCCTCCGAAGATCGAAGCAGCGGCCGGTATGCGGCGTTCCGCAAAAGCACATAAACCAGAAAGCTCGCCACCACCACCAGCCCCAGGCTTCTGCTATAGAAAAACATCACGCCCAGCGCCAGGAACGAGATCACCCCGTCCAGAATGGCTTCGATAAAGCTGTTTGACAGCGTGCGCTGGATCGCCTCCGCGCTTTCAAACCGCGAAATAATATCGCCAAAATATCGCTTCTCAAAAAATGAAACCGGCAGCCGTACTAGGTGAGAGAAGAGCCTTGCGTACCACTGCAGCTTCAGTTCCGTTCCAAAATATAACGTGCCCCAGCTCCGCAACGCCCCAAGCAGCGATTCCAGGACAATCAGAAGCACAAATCCGATTCCCAGCCTGGTCAGCAGGCCGTGGTCTCCTACGGCGATCACCTTGTCGATTGACAGCTGCAAAAATAATGGACCAATGAGAGAAAACAATTCCAGAAGCAGCGCCAGAACAAAAATCTGTCCCAGCGCCCGCTTCAATCCCACGATCCGCCCGGTCAGATCCCGGATATGCAGTCTACGGGTCTCGTCTTTCGGTGCAAAAGCGGGGGTCGGCGTCAGCTCCAACGCTACGCCGGTAAAATGCCGGTCCGCCTGCGCATAAGACAGCCGCCGCTTGCCCAGCGCC
>CAZWSD010000273.1:0-5245 GCA_964636535.1 uncultured Acidobacterium sp.
TGGTCAAAGGCCAGCACTTCGTCAAAAAACATCAGGCAGGCGTCCGGCATGCCCAACTCGTCCACTGCCAGCTCCGGCAGCTTCTCAATCTGCCGCACCACGTCATAGCTGAAGTACCCCACTGCACCGGCCGTAAACGGCGGCAGCCCTTCCAGCACGGCGGGCGAGTGTCCGGCCAGCGCCTCCTTCAGCACCTCGAAGATATCTCCCTGCACCTGCTGGGTCTCTCCGCCTTCCGTCACCCAAATGGATCGCCCCCGCGAAACGATCCTCCGGTACGGCCGCACTCCTATGTAGGTGTAGCGGCCGATCTTCTCGCCGCCTTCCACGGATTCCAGCAGAAAACACTCCGGCTCCACAGCGGCCAGGCGCAAAAACGCCCCCACCGGCGTCTCCAGATCGGCGTCCAGGGTCCGATATAGGGGAACAAGGGTGTGCTTGCGCGCCAGGCGCAGAAAGTCCGAACGGGAAGGCAGCGATGTCGATGGCATAGTCGGCTGGGAAAGGCTCTCTCCGCGTCCTGCGGACTGGCTTGTTTCCCCTCATGGTACAGGCCCACCCCGGACTTCTCAATGCAGAGCCCGCCGCCGCTCCAAAGCAACGCGCCCCGTTCCGCGCGCAATGCAACCCATGGTCGCAGACGAAACTGCCAATCCTTCGCGCCGCCTTTGGCCACCCTCCTTCCTCATGCGGGCGTTACTTTCGTGGAACCGGGGCCGTCTTTCCGCGCTTTCTTCTTCAATCCTTCATCTTTTCCTGATCTCACACAATTTACTTCTGTTAGCAGGCGAAAGACCCGATCCATATCCCGTAGAGGCGAAGGATTATTTTCTGGCTCGCCCGGGCAGGCGGTGGACGCGGCACCTACCCCCTTGCCGACCTCGCAAAGCGGGCCTATACTCAGTGGGTTTGGCCAGAATCCCGCCCGGCTTTTCAGCGGACGTGGCCTTTGGCAGCGCGGCGCGCGCCGGACCGATGCGCAGACCGCGGGCGACGGTGGAACAACGGTTCCCCTCGCACTGGAAGGTCGGTCCCAGAGCATTGCCGGAAGGACTGCGGTCCCTGTGACCACAGTCCTTCCGGCGACGCTACCAACGGAGAGTCATCACATGGCGACGATCACACTCGAGCATGAAATCAACCCCTGGGAAGCACAGGAAGCTCGATTCGACTTTGCGGCACGCAAGCTCAACCTCGACGAAGGTTTGTGGCGTGTGCTGCGCTACCCTTCACGAGAAGTCATTGTCCACTTTCCCGTCGCCATGGACGACGGTCGCATCGAAGTCTTCACCGGCTTCCGCGTGCAGCACTCCTTTGCGCGCGGCCCGGCCAAGGGCGGTATCCGCTATGCCCCTGACGTCTCGCTCGACGAAATGCGCGCCCTCGCCAGTTGGATGACCTGGAAGTGCGCCGTCGTCAACATCCCCTTCGGCGGAGCCAAGGGCGGCGTTATCTGCGACCCCAAGAAGATGTCGATGGGGGAGATTGAGCGCCTCACCCGCCGCTATACCTCTGAAATCATTGAATTCCTCGGCCCGGAAAAGGATGTGCCCGCGCCCGACGTCAATACCAACGAGCAGGTCATGGCATGGATCATGGACACCTACTCCATGCACATGCGCCAGACCGTCACCAGCGTCGTCACCGGCAAGCCCATCAACATTGGCGGCTCTCGCGGCCGCAGGCAGGCCACAGGCCGCGGCGTCAGCGTTGTCTGCGATCAGGCCGTCAAGCACCTCGGCATTCACCGAGACGGCTGTCGTGTCGTCATCCAGGGCTTTGGCAACGTCGGCTCCAATGCCGCACAGATCATGCGGCGCAAGGGCTACAAGATCATCGGCATTGCCGAATACGATGGCGGCCTCTTCAACGCAGACGGCATCGACATTGAAGCCCTCATCGAATACAAGGACCGCAACGGCTCCATCCTAAGCTTCCAGGGCGCCGAGGCCGCCGACCCCAACGAGCTGCTCTGCGCCGAGTGTGAAATCCTGATCCCCGCCGCAAGGGAGAACGTCATCACCAGTCGCAACGCCGACCGCATCCAGGCAAAAATCATCTGCGAGGGCGCTAACGGACCCACCACCACCGTCGCCGATGAAATTCTTGCGGAAAAGAAGGCCTTCATCATTCCTGATATCCTCGCCAACGCCGGCGGCGTCACCGCTTCCTATTTTGAGTGGGTTCAGGATCGACAGGGCTACTTCTGGACAGAAGAGATGGTCAACGAGCGGCTCGATCTCATCCTCGCCGAGTCTTTTGACGATGTCGTCCGCTACTCCGACGCCCACGGCGTCAACAATCGCATCGCCGCATACATGCTGGCCATTGATCGCGTCGCATTCACCATCAAGCAGCGCGGCATCTATGCCTGATCAGGGTAATTTCCGAGCCGATCCTTGCCTCCGGCTCGTGTATTCCCACGCGAAGGGGTGGCTTGCTCGCCACCCCTTCGCTCTTGCTGCCAGTCACCCGCTCCGCACCTTTGCCACAGACGCACGCCGGTGCTTCGGGTTAGCATAATCACAATCAACTTACGAATAGGTCAGGCTGTTTTGTGAATCTCCCCAACTCCATCACCTTGGGCCGTATCTTCTCCGTTCCGATACTGCTCTGGATTCTCTCGCCCTTTTTCCCCCACCTGGGGTGGCACGGCGGGCAGGAGGTGGTGGCCTCCCTGTTTTTCATCCTCATCTCCATCTCAGACGGAGTCGACGGCTATCTGGCGCGCAGCCGCGGCCAGATCACCACCATCGGCATGCTCCTCGATCCCCTCGCCGACAAGCTGCTCATCACTGCCGCCTTCATCACCCTCGTCGAGTACGAGCCAAGCATCGTCAAGCCCTGGATCGTGGTCATCATCATCGGCCGCGAATTCCTTGTCAATGGCCTCCGCTCCATCGCCTCCACCGAGGGCTTCACCATACAGGCCAGCGACCTCGGCAAGCTCAAGACCGTCATGCAGATCATCTCCGTCGTGGCCGTCATTCTGGCCCACGCCTGGGACCAGTGGCAGTTCGGCTGGTTCATCCTGCCCGTCCGGATCATTGCCATCTCCAGCATCTACTGGATGGCCGCCATCTCCGTCATCTCCGCCGTCGACTACTTCGTCGCGTTCTGGCGGCGCATCGACAAAGCCTCCACCGGCAGCCGCGGACGCGACAACCAGTTCGTCCTCAGTCGCAAAAAAGCTCCTCAGGCTCCCGCCAAGCCCACTTCATAGCCTTTGGCCGGCAAAACTCCATTCTCCCGCAGCGCCGCAATTGTCTCCTGCGCGCTCCTGTGGAGGATGAAAATCCCGCCGGCATCTTCCCACAAATGACGGAATTTCAGCGTGTCGTCCACCAGCACATCGCCCGGCTTCATGTAACGGGATTTCTCCCTTGCCATGCAGGTAATCATCTTCGTTCCAGGGAAATGCTGTCTGGCCCAGGCCAACTTTTGCGCCTCGGCCCATCCGCCCCTGGGGCACCCCGTCAGGATGATCGGGTTGAGGTGCGCCACGCTTTCAAACAGCTCGAGCGCATCGGCCATCAGCGGCAGTTCCCGGTAGAATCCGCTGTGATGTTGCAGTTTTGACCAGAAGAGCTCGATCCCATACCGATCCTGGTAGGCCCGCGGCGGCATGCCGAGCACCGCTTCGGCCTGGAGGTCAAAGTCCGCCAGCACTCCGTCGCAGTCCAGGAAAAGCTGAACCCCCGGTTCACTCGTCATCTCTCAACCTCTTTGGTCCCCTCGGCAGTCCGCACAAAATTCGTTGCGTCCGGTTGCCGCCGCGTCTCCTGTTGCCTTCTCATCGCAAATCCTCTCGCATCGTCCACCAGATTTGATTCGCCCGAAAATGTTTGACTGTTAACGCGCCTATAATAAAGCATGGCAACCTTGCAGCCGAGCACCCAGACTCATCCCAACGAGCCTGACCTCCTCGCGCGCAAATTCGATGCGCTACTGGACAAGGTGCGCGCCAATCGTCCCAGTGACGATCTCGACATCATCCGCCGCGCCTGGGCCTTCTGCCTTGAGCATCATGAAGGCCAGCTTCGCGCCTCCGGCGAGCCCTTCGTGCTCCATCCGCTGGAAGTCGCCCTCGTCCTTGCCGAGATGAAGCTCGACGCCACCGCCATCGCCGCGGGACTGCTCCACGACGCGGTTGAGGACACCCCCGTCACCACACCCGAGATCGCAAAGCAATTCGGCGAGCAGGTCGCCCACATTGTCGACGGCGTCACCAAGATCGACAAGATCCAGTTCGCCAACCGCGAAGACCGCCAGGCCGAAAACGTTCGCAAAATGCTCCTCGCCATGGTCACCGATGTTCGCGTCGTCGTCATCAAGCTCGCCGACCGGCTCCACAACATGCGCACCCTCGAGCACTTGCCGCCCAACCGCCAGCAGGCCATCGCGCAGGAAACCCTCGACATCTACGCCCCGCTCGCTCACCGCCTCGGCATGGGCAAGCTGCGCGGCGAGCTTGAAGACCTCGCTTTCCGTTATGTCGATCCCTACGGCTACAAGCAACTGCAGGAAGCCGTCGAAGAGCGCCGCTCCGAGGGCGAGCAATTCCTCGCCGGCGTCGAATCCCTCCTCATCGACAAGCTCGCCGAAAACAAGATCAAGGCCCGCGTCGAGTGGCGCATCAAGCGCCTTTACAGCATCCACAACAAGCTGCAAAGATCCCATTCCCGGCTCGACCAGCTCTACGACCTGCTCGCCCTCCGCGTCATCACCTCCAGCGAGCAGGACTGTTATGCCGTCCTCGGCCTCATCCACTCCATCTGGCGCCCCGTCCCCGGCCGCATCAAGGACTTCATCGCCATGCCCCGACCCAACATGTACCAGTCCCTGCACACCACCGTCATGGGCGAGGGCGGCCACCAGTTTGAAGTTCAGATCCGCACCGAGGAAATGCACCGCGTCGCCGAGGAAGGCATCGCCGCCCACTGGAAATATAAGGCCGGCGCCTCCATCAGCCCGCGCGACGAGCAGCGCCTCGCATGGGTCCGCCAGCTTGTCGAGTGGCAGCGCGAAATGAAGGACTCCGGCGACTTCCTCTCGACGCTCAAAATCGACCTGTACCCTGAGGAGGTCTACACCTTCACGCCGCGGGGCAAAGTCGTTGTCCTGCCCAAGGACGCCAGCCCCCTCGACTTCGCCTACTCCATCCACACCGAGGTCGGCCACTCCTGCACCGGCGCCCGCGTCAACGGACGCATCGTCCCGCTTCGCTCCAAGCTTCGCAACGGTG
>CAZWSD010000274.1:0-5220 GCA_964636535.1 uncultured Acidobacterium sp.
AAACTGATCGGTGCGGTGGGATAGCTCGGCGCTGGTGCGGACCAGGCTCAGGTAGGCTTCTTCCTCGGTGCTGGAAAATGGCCGGGATTGCTGGATTTCCGCGGCAAGGCTGGTGGGATTCTTCTTTGCCATATCGTTCGTTGGGTTGTTGGGCTCCTATTCGCAGCTTACGGCGCAGGGAACAGGGAACCTTCACATTCACACTAACAATATCAGCTAAGGGTGATATCCGATCACCTCAGTGTGAATGAGCTTGGCTTTGCTGTTGTCCGCCTCATGATCGGTGGCGCAAGAGAGCGACGACCAGCAAGTATTGGCAACAATCCCGGCGGTTTGAATCGGGTGCGATTGTTGTTGAGAGCGAAGTGAAAAGTGGGGCCGGGGCATGGTGCTGACGTCGAGGATCGAGGATGCGCCGGTGGCGCAAGGTCACGGGTGGGTTCGGCGTAGCAACGTGATGTTACCGAGCATTCCCGAGGGGATGGGGTGAATGAGGTTGGTTTGCTGGGGCGTGAAGCGGCGGCCAAAGCGCATGTAAAGCAGGCGGTAGCTTGGCAGGGCCTTGCCGGACATTTCATTCATGGCGGTGTTGGCGACGTGGACGTCGATTTGATTGACACCGGACTTGAGCAAGTGCGTGACGTTGAGCGTGTAGGGCGGGTGCCAGAGGGCGCCGGCGCGCCGGCCGTTGACGTAAACGATGGCGGCGGAGCGGATAGGAGGCGTGTACCAGGCCTGGGTGCCCATGTGGAGCGGGTGGGCCGGTTTCTGGATGGGCGCGCCGTGGCCAAAGCTGAGGAGGATCTGGCCGTGACTCAGGTCGCTGCCGGTGACAGTAACACTGCGATGGTAGATGGCGACGCCGGAGTAATAGATGGTTTTCGGATTGGCGGTCCAGGATGCGAGAGACTGCATCTTCTGTTGGAGATGAAGGTTGGAGAAATTGACGGTCCAGTTATGGCTGAGGTCGGCGATTTGTTGTTCGGCGGTTTGGGGGCCGGCGGCGTGGGATGGACCGTTGTGAAGGAGGAGAATGGCGGAGCCATAAGGCGGCAGGTGAAGCGGCCATGCTCCGTTCTGGCTGAAGGCTGGAGTGGCATTGCCGCTGTAGGGGTTGAGCCAGGTTCCGGAGTGGTATTTCGAGCGCAGGCGGGCGAGCGTGTTCACCGTGACATTGCTGGTGTTGGCGATGAAGTAGATGTCGGCATTGGGGAGCCTGCGGCGGATGAAGCCGACGAGTGGCGTGTCGGGGGCAAGTTGCATGCCGGGCGGGACCATCTGATGGAGCGTGCTGCCGAGCGCGTCGACGGTGGAGATGTATTGCACGTGAGGGCCGGGATGGTCGAAGAAGGCGCGCGAGGCGCGCGCGACCTGTGCTGAAATCCGGGTGTAATGGAGGAAGCCGGGCGCATGGGCTGGGATGCGGCCCACGGCGATGACTTTGCCGCCGGATCTGGCGTATTGCTCAATGCGCGCGAGGGTGGCCGGTGAGATGCGATCGACGTTGGGGAGGATGAGGACGGGGTAATGAATGCCGCGGGCCTTGATCGCGGCGGCGTCGATGTAGTCGAAGTTATAGCCGGCGTTTTCGACGGCCTGTGTGAGAGCCGGGGTGATCCAGCGGCTCATGATACCGGTGAGGGACGCTCGGCCGGGAACGAAGGCGGCCCATGCGTCGTCTTCTGGGAGGTAAACGGCGACTCGATTGGCGGGTTGGCCCTGGCGGAGGATCCAACTGACGCGCTGGAGGTAGGTGGTGACGTCTGGCATGACGATCCACCAGGGGTTGTGGGCGTTGAAGACGGCGGCAGCATAGAAGCTCCAGCCGGGCTGACCGGCGGAGGGTGGCGAATAGGGCCAGCCGTGGCAGTAGATCTGGTTGCTGCCTTCGAGGAAGAAGCGGTTGGCTTCTTCTTCGACATCGAGCGGCGTGGCGCGGAAGGCAGGCGAATGCAGCCAGGTGAAGGTCTCGGACGAAATGATGGGGCGGCGATAAATGTGGCCAGCCGAGGAAGCCCAGCGCATAAAGGAAAACTGGCGCCATTGGGGTCCCTCGCCTTCGGGCAGGTCAACGAGGTTGTTGCTGGACATGGAGACGGCGGGGTAGCCATAGGTTTGAGAGCGAAAGAAGGTGTGGTGCGCGTTGGCCCAGTCATTGATCTGGGTGAGGTAGTTTTTGTCGATGAGCTGAGTGAGGGTTACGCCCCAGTCATGACGCACGGCGAGGGCTTTTGCGCCGGGATGGCGGGTGAAGAGGTCAGGCAGGTACGGGGTGATGCTATAGCCGCGGAGGGCCCTGAATTCGGCGGGGAATCTGGGAGTCCAGTCGGCGCCGAAGACTTCGAGGGAGTCACTGAAGACCGAATCCGGCGGCTGATTGCCGAATGCGCCAATGAGCTTGTCTGCGACGTTATTGAGATAGCTTTGGACGGCAGCATGGGAGAAGTGGTCGAGTACGAAGCCGTTGGCGTCGAGTGCGGCTCGCTTGACCTGCTGGCCGGTGCGGGCCTGGATGTACCAGAAGACGGCGCTGTCGCGGGCTGGGAAATGCACAGGCAGGGCGAGGCGGGTTGAACCTGCGGGCGGCATGGGGAGCAGGGTTTGTGCGGAGGCGGGTTCGTTTTGTGAGGCCGGGCCGATGAAAGCGGCTACGAGGCTTTCGCCGTTTTCCATGGCGGGGATGGGGACGGAGGATTCACCTGGGTGGAGGAGGGTCTTCTGGCGGCGGATGTCCGCGGAGGCTTGGGTGATGGGCGTGAAGTGGCCGCCGTAGGGCCAGCCGCTGGCGAGCGCGAGCCCGGCGCGGAGGCCGAGTTTGTGGGCTTGCTGGTTGGTGTAGGCGAGGTCGCGGAGAAATTTGGGCGAGAGGAAGGGCAGGTTGCGGAAGCCGGTGTGCGGATCATCAAGGGCCAAGGGGTAGACGTAGTGAATGACGAAGCCGCCGAAGCCGCCGGCCTTCATTTGGTGCTCTTCGCGGAGAATCTCCGGCCTGGTGACCGCGGGGCCGAACCACCACCAACGCACCATGGGGCGGGCGTCGCTGGGCGGAGACTGGAAGGTCTTCTCAAGCTGCGAAAGGGGCGTCTGCGCGTGGGCGAGGGCGGCGCAGAGCAGAGGGAGGGCAAGGAGGCGGAGGAAGCGCATGGAAGAGGACTCCGGGAGCAAATCCGGGTGGGACAGGCTCCCAGTCGTTATAGCTTGCGGGAAACAACATGTCTATTGATACCTGCAGATTGGCTTGCGGAGAGTTTGGCGTTAGCTTGGAGGAATGTTCACAAGAATGCTTTGCGGCAGAGTTTCCAGGGGTTTGGCAAGCACAAGAGAGAAGTCAACGGGAGGGCGACTCCGGATGGTGGGGCGGGCGCTTGGGGGGATTGCGCTGGTGGGATTGCTGCTGGGGTCTGGACTTGCCGGTGCGCAGCAATCCTCGATTACGCCGAAGCAGGAGGCGGGAATCCAGTCGGACATTGCCCAGCACTTCGGGACGGCTCCGGCGAATCCTGGGCCGAAGGCGAGACATCTTTCTGGTTCGATTCGGCCGCGGGCGGTGCGGAGGGCGATGCGGAAGGTGGCGAACTGGGAGCTGAAGCAGGCGCAGCCCTACTTTGGGCAGAACTGGACGTGGGGGACGCTGTATGCGGGATTCATGGCGGCGGCGGATTCGCTCCATGACGAGCGTTACCGGAAAGCGATGGAAGAGACGGGGGAGAAGTTCGATTGGCAACTGGAGTCGAAGGTGCCGGTGGCGGACGATCAGTGCATCGGGCAGACGTATCTGGAGCTGTATCTGAAGGACTGGAAGCCGAATGAGATTCGGGCGACGCAGGCGGCGCTGAACCGGTTGCAGGCCGGGGCGGAGGCGCGGATTCCGGCGAACCAGGCGCAGATTCCGTGGTGGTGGTGCGACTCGCTGTTCATGGGGCCGCCGGTGTGGTCACGGATGTATGCGGCGACGCATGACGCGAAGTATCTGACCTACCTGAACGAGCACTGGTGGCAGACGTCGCAGCGGCTCTACAGCCCGCATTGGCATTTGTTCTACCGGGACATCACGTATCTGCATGCGAAGGGGCCGAATGGGAAGCCTGTGTTCTGGTCGCGGGGCGAGGGCTGGGTGATGGCCGGGCTGGTGAGGACGCTGGCCTATCTGCCGGAGAATTATCCGACGCGCGGGCGGTTTGAGACGCAGTTGCGGCAGATGGCGGCCGAGGTGGTGAGGCTGCAGGGTCCGAAGAGCGGTATGTGGCATTCGAACCTGCTGGATGCGGCGGCGTATCCGCGTCCGGAGAGTTCCGGCTCGGCGCTGATGACCTATGCGCTGGCGTGGGGCGTGAATCACGGGGTGCTGAGCCGGGCGAAGTATGAGCCGGTGATCCGGCGGGCGTGGCGGGGGCTGGTGCAGCAGATCTATGCCGATGGGCGGCTGGGGAATATCCAGCAGACGGGAGCGGCGCCGGCCTATTACCGGCGGTCTTCGAGCTTCAACTACGGAGTGGGGGCGTTTCTGCTGGCCGGCTCGCAGGTGATGAAGCTGGGGCGCTGAAGCGCAGGGGATTCGGCTGGGCAACCCGGGAACGGAAGGGGTTGCCGCGCGGAGGAGGGATGGATGCGCTCATGGAAGGATCTGCGGGGAGCGGGAGGCTGCCTACACTACGATTTTTAGGGAACCTGGGACAACATCTGCTAAGTATAATTGAATCAGCACTATACTGAGTATTAGGCATGTAAGTCATTTGGATCATATTAGTTACAGCGGGGGGCAAGGCTACGATTTTATGCGATGTATACGATTCAGAATCGTATTGATGTGCGATTATTCCGTATGGCAGGAGGGGGCGAGGCGGGCCGGATAGCCGTGGAGAATCTCCGGAGGGATTTGGGGTCTGGGGCTGGTTCGGTGGGGCGCCTGGGCGGCTGAATTTCCGAGCCCGGAGGGAGTGATTTGTAAGTATAATGGAATCATTACGATACGGGGCATCAGGCGTGTAAGTCTTTTGAATCATATACTTTACAGGCGCGGGCAATACTACGATTTTATGCGGTCTATACGATTGGAATCGTACGGATAGGCGATTGATTCGTAGTATGGGGGCCACGATGAGGGTTCCTGCAATGAGAACGGGGCAGACGGTGGAGGTCTGCCCCGGAGTTTTTTGGTTCCTACTTCTAGCCTGCATGTCTCACGAGTGGTGATTTCAGGCGGGAAGGTTGGATAGTTTT
>CAZWSD010000275.1:0-5218 GCA_964636535.1 uncultured Acidobacterium sp.
GCGGTCAAACGAAGGCTTCGCGGGCGAAGCAGTCCCAGGAGGCCAAGAATGATCCAGCCGGCCACAAGATCGAGCAGCGGATTGAGTAAATGCGCCGGGTTGGCGAATGCCGCAGCGAATGTGGATAGAAGCATACTCATCGGAAGGCTTGAGCTCGGCTGATTGCAGTAGGGAATGCGGCGACAGAAGCATGGCTTGCGGGGAGCCCGCTCCCGAATTGACGAGGGAGCCAGTTTCGACGGACGGCGAAGCCGCCTGCGTGGCCGCGATGCATGGGAGATGCGCCATCCCGCGTCGGCGGGCTCATTCCGGAGCCTCCTCAGAGGAACTCTCTATCTTGCCGAGCATTTCGGTGGCTTCTCTCAGGTGATTCTGAAAGTAGCGGCGCATGAGGGCGAGGACCTCAAAGAGAATTGGGTCTCGCACAGAGTAGAAGACCTGATTCCCCGCCTTGCGGCTGACTACAAGCTGCTTGGTGCGGAGCACAGCCAGATGCTGGGAGGCGTTCGCCTGCTCGATGCCCAGCTTTTCGATGAGCTCACTCGTGGAGAGCTCGCCAGCCTGCAGCAGCTCAATCACCGCAATCCGGGTTGGATTGGCAAGTGCTTGAAAAATATCGGCTTTGAATCGGCGTAGTGTGTCGGGCAACGCAGCATCCCAAGTAGTTAAGAATATTCGAGTTTTATTATATTCTAATTTTACTCAAAGAAAATATGCCAAAAGTCACCGATCCAGGAACCTGGCGGCGAGGAACTTCTGCTGGACGGCGGGTCAATGGGGAAATCGATGCTTGCGGAATCACCGATTGACGCGAGACGAGCCTGAACGCAGGGCTTCGATGATGGAGAACGGCTGTTCCCCGGGGCGGACCGAGAAATAATAAGAGGAGCCGGAGATCCGAAGCTGGGAAGAGTGTTCCCCCGCCCGGGATGCCACTGATGCAGAGGCGGCAAAGACCGCCCCTGCATCATGGACCTCTTCAATGCATGACGACATTCGTGGCATAAATGCCGGCGCCAGCCTCGCCGGTGGTCACATTCTCCATACTGACGTTGATGACCAGCCAGTTGCCACGCAGGCTTTCGCGTTCAATGCCTACGCTTGTGATGATTGCGCCTGCCGGAGCATCCGGATCGACAGACAGGCCGAGCATGGTGGTGTCGCACACTGTTTCGATGGGAATTGCAGCCGGTCCCTGGGACAGGTAAATTCCATCCACCGTACCGGTCCGAGCCTTGAAGGCGACCTGATACGCATCACCGTTGCGTCCGGCTACAGAAAGGAAGGCGGAGGAGCGCCAACGCGGGGGTTCAGGAATTACATCTCCACCGGAATCGCCGCCGCCAACTCCGGGGGGCCGGCCAGAGAAGACCCAATAGACGAAGTCATCAAACTCACCCGTGGTTCTTGCGGCTTCGGTGATGGTTCCTGTCTCCATGTCATAAACAAAGATGCCCTGATGGAGAGGAACCTTCGCATTGTAGCCATTGGGATACTGTTGCTGACAGGTTTGCAGCAAACCCTGTTCTCCATCCGTCGGGCAGATCAGGGTCACGGTTCTGGTCTCTGTGCCCCACGCGCCCCAGAACCCGATAAAGCGTCCGTCAAACGAAAGTCCCTCTCCAAAGTTGGTGAATCGCGCCGAATCGCCTTCTCCTGGGACCGGATCTCCGATGCCCACGATCGTCTTGAGCGTGGGATTGGGCTCAAGCGGGGCCGAGTATATCCCTCCGAGGGTGGGAGCATCTTCGTTGTCGAGTCCGACGAACACCATGGTTCCTCCTTCCCCGCTGGGGGGAGCTGTCGAGCCAAAGAGAATCGCGCCGCCCGCCGGTTGATTGGGAATCAGGGTGTCAGAATTTGCAATGAGCTGAACCGGAGATTTGCCACCCTGAGCTGTGAGATCGCGGTAGTAAACCCCGGTCTTGCCGGTATCTCCGACCGTATAGTTGCCCTTGAAGAAGACGGTCGATCCATTGGTGATACCCGGCGATCCTGGGAACTGATCGAAGCGGGTACCCACCGGGGCGCCGGGCACCTGCATGTAGTCGTAGTCAGTGAGCGCACCGAAAAGCCCGATGGCGGTGGACAGCGGCCCGGTAGCATTGGTATAGACACCGGCGCTTCCCACGCGGCTTTCCGTGGAATCCGGCAACGTAAATGTAAACACGGGCTTGTGCTGCGCTCTGAAGCTGACGGCAGCGAAATTCTGATCGATGCGAGGGAACGACGGGAACTGCGTGTAGGTGGCATAGCTGCCGTTATAGAGGGTGTTGTTGGGCTGGGGAATTACGGTAGCGTTATCGGCGACCTTCACCGGTTGGGGCGTGCCCGCGCCGTTTAGGTCGAGCGTATAGATACCCACCACCGGAGTTCCGGATGAATTGGAGCCGGAGCCGGAATCGGAGCCAGAGCCGGAGCTGGCCAGTGCGACCGCGGCTGAGTCCGAGCCAGAGCCCGAGCCAGAACCTCCTTTGCTTTGGCCTTTGAACACGACAACGCCGTGCTGATTGATGGATGGCTGGTTGAAGCTGCTAAAGGCCCTCGTGGTTCCCGGAACCATGGATTTGCTATTGACCACCGTGCGCCAGTTGACGTCCGCCCGGGCATGAACCACGAGCGAAACCGCCCCTGACATGCCTCCGCCGGGCGTGGGATTTGTAACCGCGAGCGACAGTTGGCCACTTTCGGCAATGAGCGTTGCGGGAAGAGCAACCTGAAGTTCCGTATCCGACACCTGGTTTGGAATCAGCTGGGTGTTCGCGGCGGTCACCACCGATCCCGGCACGAAGTTTGCGCCGTAGAGTGAGACCAGCGTTCCATCGCCACCGGCAGTCACACTGAGCGGAGAAACGGAGTTCAGCACGGGCACGGGATTCTCCACCGTAAACTCCAAGGTGTTGGAGACTCCGCCTCCCGGCTCCGGATTGATCGCGCGAAGGGAGAGCGACCCACCTCGCGGGAACGCGTACCTGGGCACCGTCAAACGCATGTGTCCATGATCGGAAGACGCGGCCCCGAGCATGACGTTGCCAAACTCAATCTGGGTTTGTGGAACGAAATTTGATCCGGAAATATCCAGAAGGAACGGCTCGCTCGTCACCAGAGCGCTCTGCTGAGATAACGAGGTCAATACAGGCACGGGGTTGTAAATGGTGAACTGTCGAACGTTCGAAGCTCCTCCGCCTGGACTGGGATTAGTCACCGTCAAGGGCAGAACCGCACCTCCCTCGATGGCTGCAGCGGGAATCAAGACATCCATTTGCGTGGCTGCGGAGGCGGAGGGCGTAAGTTGCAGCGAGCCAAACTGGAAGGTGGCGCCCGGGGCAAAATTTGCGCCGGTGATCTGCAGCGTGAAGTCAGCGGCGCCGGCTGTAATGTTGTCCGTGGAGAGGGAGGTAAGGGTTGGCGGCGGATTCTTCACCGTGAAGTCGAGTGAATTGGACGCACCACCGCCCGGACCAGGATTCGTCACGCTCACCGGCAGCAGCGCGGCGGTGGCCAGCAGGGATTGCGGAACCAGAACGGAAAGTGTGGTTTTGCTGGTCACCAGTGGAGTGAGTTCTTCAGAGCCGAAAAGCAATTTCATGCCCGAAACAAAGTTGCTGCCGCTGATC
Organism: uncultured Acidobacterium sp.; assembly: GCA_964636535.1. Lineage (GTDB taxonomy): Bacteria > Acidobacteriota > Terriglobia > Terriglobales > Acidobacteriaceae > Acidobacterium. The sequence continues at coordinate 3,618 of CAZWSD010000275.1, forward strand.
CCGAGCGGCAATGCGGTGCTGCCGACCAGGATGTTATCCACGGAAAGCGCACTCAACTCGGGCACCGGGTTGTTCACCGTGAACTGGACAGAATTGGACGCTCCGCCCCCCGGGCCAGGATTGACGGCCTGGAGCTGGAAGACGCCGCTGTTCGCAAGCGTCGTCTCGGGAAGGGTTATGGAAAGCTGCGTGGAGGAAATGATCACCGGCTTCAACACCGTGGAGCCAACGACAACGCTTGTTGCAGGAATGAAATTTGTTCCCGTGAGCTCCAGCGACAAAGCGGAGCTGCCCAGCAGCGCACTCTCCACGGAGAGACTGGAAAGGGCCGGCGCAGGATTGAGAACTGTGAACGGCTGCAGGTCTGAAGTTCCGCCGCCCGGGCCAGGATTTGTAACTGATACCTGCACAATTTCGCCCGCGGCGATCAGAGTGGTGGGAACAGTGACCTCCAGTTGAGTCGCGGAGGAAGATGTTGGTTGCAGCGCCTGTGAACCAAAGTTGACCGCCGCTCCAGAAGCAAAGCTGCTTCCTGTGAGCGTGAGCGCAAAATCGCCTGAACCGGCGAGAATCGAAGTGAGCGACAAGGTTTGCAGCACTGGAGCCGGGTTCTCGATGGTGAATTCCAGTGCATTGGAAGTACCGCCGCCGGGAGCAGGGCTGACTGCGGCCACTTCGACGATGCGCGCGGTCGCAACCAAATCGTGTGGGACAGTGACCGTCACGCGGGTTTGGCTCACGAAAGAAGGGGTCAACTCCGATTTATCGAATTGCACACTGGTGCCTGCAATAAAGCCTGTCCCGTCGATCTGCAGAGTGAAGTCGGGATTGCCCGCAGGAATACTCAGCGTCGAAAGTGAAGCAATCGTCGGAGCGGGGTTGGGCGAAGGAGAATCTTTCGAGCCGCAACCAGAGATGAGCAGACAGCATATAGCCACGACAGGGATATAGAACTGACGCACGCGGTATTTCATAGCGCCTTCTTTCAGCCGCTCACGATCAGCGCGGCGTGATGCTCTGGGTTCCACCGGTTCTGGCATCGATCTTTCCTTTTGCTTCGGAGCCCTTGTCATTCGCCCGTTGCGGGCGCATCGAGCATCGGTCCTGCTTTGCCGCTCAGCTTCCCAGCTCTATTGCGCTGGATCCGATGCACTGTCTCGTGGACCCCTGCATGTAGGATTTGCCGGATGGGTTGAGCATCCGGCGAACCCTGTCACGCATGAGGCCGTGCTGGCCGGGCAGGATCGGTAGAGGATTTGCCCGGCCAACGTTGCTTATCGATTGGGCGAAGTGTCCGCGGCATAGATGCCGCTGGAACCGGCCTGTGTGGCGCTGTCCACCATCGTTGAACCGATGGTCAACCAGTTGCCGCGCAAGCCTTCCCTCTCCATATCCAGTTTCTTGATGCGGGTTGTGGAGTTGGCATTTAGATCGAGCGTTGTGGCCGGCATGGTTGTGTCGACCACAGTCACGATCGCGCCAGGGTTCGATTCCGAGCCCGAGTAGATGCCGTCCACTGGTCCGGTCGATGCTTCGAAGGCGACCATATAACTGCTGCTTGCGCTGCCCGTGACAACAACATGCGGCGAGAGCACAAAGGC
>CAZWSD010000276.1:0-5187 GCA_964636535.1 uncultured Acidobacterium sp.
ACGTCTCCGTGACGGGAGTCGTCGTCTACGCTATGCTGACCATGTGGAGGTAATGAGCTCCCCAATGGCTCCCATCATCCAATTCGCCCGGCCCGTTGCACGCACCGCTGAACCTTCCTGGGAACAGAACTGGAAAACCCGCAACGCCGAGGACGGAACCAACCAGCTCATCCGAACGGGTATCTGGACCCTTGCCGTCGGCATCGCCGCCACCGCCCTCGCGGTCCTTGTCTTTGGCGGATTCACCCACCAGGGCCCGCACTCCAGCGCCGGCTGGCTCTGCGTCATATTCGCCCTCATGACGCTCCCCTTCGGCATCACCGTCTCCGCCCTCGGACTCGCCAAGTCCCTCCGCAACCGCCATCTGGCCCGCGCGCGCTCCCACCAGACCGGTACCATCGTGCTGCCCCGCCGTTAGCCCGGGGCCATTCGTCCACCGTCGCGTCTGCTATCCTTCCTTCTGGGTCGCATCGCCCATCCACATCACCAGCGGGAGATTCCACATGGCAAGGTCCGTCAACAAAGTCATCCTGGTAGGCAACGTCGGCAAAGAGCCCGAAATCAAGATCGCCTCCAGCGGAGTGGCCGTCGCAAACTTCTCGCTCGCCACCTCTGACCGCGTCAAAGACAAATCCGGCGAATATCAGGACCGCACCGAGTGGCACAGCCTTGTCGCCTTTCAGCGCACCGCGGAAATCGTCCGCGACTACGTCAAAAAAGGCTCCAAACTCTACGTCGAAGGCCGACTCCAGACCCGCTCCTGGGATGATCAGGCCAGCGGCCAGAAACGCTACAAAACCGAAATTCTCGTCAGTGACATCGTCCTCCTCTCCGGGCGCGACGAGTCCTCCGCTGGCGGCAACTCATCCCGCTCCAGCTACGACCAGCGCCCCGGCTCGCCCGACGACCTCGTCCAGTCCACCGAGATCACCGACGACGACATCCCCTTCTAGGACCCCCTTTCTGCGCTTCGCAATACAAATGTATCTGCCAGCCTGAGCACAACAACCCGCCTGGAACCAGGGGCCTCGCGCGAACGTCATCCTTCGCCGCTTGTGCCGCCATTCCATCCGCCAATAGCGGCTCCGGCGCGCAGCCCTGGCAACGGTAGCATTCCCGGAGAACGCCGTAGATTCCGCAGCCCGCCTCGACTCATCTTCCAGATGCACCCAGCCATCCCGAGACGTGTCTCCGCGCCGCAATCACTAAATTCATCTTCCCACCTGGTCTGACCTCGCCACATTCCGGTATGGTGTTTACACCATAGAAAATACCTCTTCTGGAGCTCCCCACGGTGCTGCCCCGTAAAACCACAAGCGTCTTTCTCTTAGCGGTCATGTTTGTTGCCTTCGCCGCCTTCGCCCAGGACTTGCGCAACGTCAGACGCCCCGTATTTCCCGCCGTCTGCGCCACTCTCAAAGCTCGTCTCACCAGCGGTAAAGCACTCGGCTCCATCTCCAGTGAAACCCGGCTCGATTCTCCCAGGATTCAGTCCGCCCTCGACGCCTGCCCTGCGGGAGAAGCCGTCGCGCTCGTCCCGTCGCTCGGTCACAATGCCTTCCTGGTCGGACCATTCACCCTGCCCAGTGGCGTCACCCTCATCGTCCGCGCCGGGGTCACCGTATACGCTTCCCGCAACCCCCGCGATTACGACTCCGGCTCCTCGCGCACCTGCGGAACGCTCCAAAAATCAGGTGACGGTTGTCGTCCGCTCATCACCATCCGCAACACCGTCGGCTCCGGAATCATGGGTTTCGGCACCATCGACGGCCGCGGCTATATGCCGCTGCTGATCCACGGCAGGAACGGACCCGAAAGCTGGTGGCAACTCGCCTGGCAAGCGCAGAAACTGCACCTCAATCAGAACAACCCCCGGCTGATCAACGTGGACCATGCCGATCTGTTCACCCTCTACGGAATCCGCCTGATGAACTCTCCCACCTTCCATGTGGCCATTGGCAATTCCGCCAATCTAACCGTTTGGGGCGTAAAAATCGTCACTCCATACGACGCCCGCAACAGCGATGGCATTGACCCAGGCGTCTCCACCAACGTCACCATTGCCAGAAGTCACATCAGCGACGGCGACGATCAGATCGCCGTCGGAGCGAACAACCCTCCCGGCGCGCATTACATCACCGTGCGCGACGACTGGTTTGGCGACGGTCATGGCACCTCCATCGGCAGCTACACCGCGGGCCGAGTGGATCATCTGCTGGTGGATCACGTCGTCTTCAGCGGCCTCCAGAAGGACCACAATGCAACCATCGTTCACGTCAAGTCGTCGGCCAATCGTGGCGGCCTCGTCGAGGACCTCACCTATCGAAATATCTGCGCGAAGAATGTCTATTACCCCATCTGGTTTGACCCCTTCTACTTCGGCTTTAACGGTCCCGGCAACCACATTCCCTGGTACAGGAACATTTCTGTCTCCAACCTCCATTCCGTGAACCCCGATCAGATCATCATCCAGGGCTACAGCGCCTCCTTCCCCACGGAGGTCTCGCTCAACAACGTAGTCATCAGCGGCATCCACGCCAGCGACTTTGTCTCGAAATATCACGTCACCACGCCAACCAACGCCATCATCGACCTTGGCCCCGGCCCCGTGAATTTTCTGAAGTACCTCCATGGCCCTGGCGTCATCGTCCACAACCACATCGTCAACAACGAGCCGCCTTATCGCTGCCCGGCCCGCGTTTTCGCTCCCGTCATGGGCGACATCATTCCCGGCCCTTCCCAGATCGCTCCCGGGAACAGTCCCGTCATCCGCGTTCAAATACTCACCACCCGGGCAAAACCTTACGCCACCTACCTCGCCGAGCTGGCAACGAACCCCGACGCAACACTCGCCCTCACTCCCCCGAACGGTACCGTGACCATATTTGACGGCCGGCGTGCTGTCGGGAAAGCCAAACTCGCCGTCAACAGCAACAGCGGCCTGGAATCTCTCACCATCCCTCTGAAGCCTCTTCCCATCGGCATTCACACCCTCACCGCGCGTTATTCAGGAGACTCCCTCTACCCAGCATTCGCCTTCGGCCATTACTCCGTCTCCGTCGGCGGAGGCATAGCCACCAGCACCACTGCGACCACCGCCAGCCCCGCTTACACCGCGGGCCTCCCCGTTACGCTCTCGGCATCCGTCAAGGGGCCCCGCAACCGCGCCCCAACCGGAACTGTTCGCTTCACCTCCGGCGCCGTCAACCTCGGCTCCGCACCCGTCAACTCCATTGGAGTGGCCAGCCTGACCGACCCAACCATCACTGCCGGCGCATACAAAGTGGTTGCGTCATTTACCGGACGCCAGAGCTTCTCCTCCTCGAAATCCGCTCCCATCATCCTCAAAATCGCGAAAATCCCCACCTCGCTCCAGCTCCTCGCCACGCCTTTCAACTCCCATGCGCGATCTAGGGTTACCCTCACGGCACGCGTCCTCTACAATCCCGCAAACCGCTTCCGCCCCACCGGCACAGTCACCTTCTTCAACGGTCCGCAGCGGCTTGCAAGGGAGTCGGTCGTCAACGGCAGAGCAAGCTTCACCACCGCTCCGCTGCTTCGTGGCAAACACACGCTCACCGCTTCCTATAACGGTGATGCAGATTTCGCTCCGGCCAAAAGGGCAAACGCGACCATCTCCCTCACTCGCTGACATGCCCCACCCGCCGCTCGGACCTGTTCTCCTTCCGAATTCTCTTCAGGGAATATTGCAAATCCAACCTGCCGCCACAGGCGCTCTTGCAAGTAGCCCAAACGGCAAACACATCTCGACCCGGCCGAGCGCCGCTCATCGGCGCTCCGCCTTGCGTCATCTCCACCGTATTCGAGCCTCCGCCTCCGGCAAAAAAAAAGACTGTCCGGCCCGCGGCACCTATCTCCCTTATTCTCTGTGCGTTTCCGGCAGACCGCCCGTCTCCCGCACGCAAAGCTCTTTCCCACTCCGCACGCAAAAGTCCAAAATAAGGGTTGACCCGCACCTCGGGTCGCGAGGAACTATTGAGAAACCCTTTCCTTCTGCCGACATTGCTCATCACTCTGCTTGCCGCCCCACTTCCATCGCTCGCCGCAGCCACAACCCCCATGCAGACCGCCGCCCTCCAGCTCCAATCCGACCTCAACCAGGCGCTCGAACAGAGTTCCTTTAATGCTAGGCAGCGCTATGCTCTCAGCCACGACGCCGCCGGACTCGTCAAAGCTGCCAACCTGCGCGCCCAAAACCGCCGCTTCAACCGCCGCGAACTCCGCAACGATGCCAAGGCCCTCCTGAAGGCATTCGACTCCGGCAGCTTCCAGGTAGGTGACGTCACCATGCTCGACAGCGACTTCAACCAGTTCAAGAAGTCCATCCCCTGAGCATCTCCCCTATTGCTATCGACCGAAGAGAAGATCCCGGTGCACCTTTTCCGCAAAGAAACGCCGCTCTTGCTTGCATTCGAAAAGCTGACAGTAACAGGGAAATGCTCGAAAGGCGGATTTCGGCCCAAAGCAGAAGCTAGGGCCTCCGATACGATGTCTGCGGATCGCGCTGCCGTGCTGTCAACGCAAGGCCCCGGCCCGGCAGTCGGGCAGCTGGAGCAATTCCTGAGTCGCTGTGTCCACAAGCCGGGACACGCAAGCCGATGCCACCAGCAGGGAGCGGCGACATGGTAACAACGTCGCCGCATACAGTAACTCAGGAATTGCCATAAAAGCTGCTCCTACCTATCCCCCATCGCCCGCATCAGGTTCTTGCCCAGCCCCACGCTCGCGCTAATCACTCCCCCAAATAGCGCTCCGGCCACACCCGCGGTCGCTACGTCCTGCCCCGTCAGGTAAAGCCCCTTCACCGAAGTCCGCGCCTCCAGCCCCCGCAGCTTGTACCGCTCCGGCCGCGCGCTCACCCCGTATATCTCCCCCTGGGCATAATTCGCAAAGTGCCGAGTCGTCAGCGGCGTCGAAAGCTCCGCATGCGCCACCCTCCCGCGCACCGCCGGAACATGCCGCTCAAGCACCTCCATCAACCGTCGCTTGAGCTTCTCCTTCAGCGCCTCATACGCCTCCTCGCGCCGCTGCCACCGGCTGCCCTGCCACTTCGCAAACCACTCATACGGTACCAGCGTGATGACCTCCACCGTGCTCTTGCCGGGATGCCGCCGCGCAAAATCCGGATCCTTCGCCGACGGAAACGATAAATACACCACCGGCAGC
>CAZWSD010000277.1:0-5176 GCA_964636535.1 uncultured Acidobacterium sp.
TCGCCCCCAAATACTCAAAACATCGCTCCCGCTCGCGCAACACCGCCGCAATGGTAAAAGTTCCCACCCCCGATCCTCCCCAAACCACCGATCATCGCCCCGTCCTTCCGCTAAAATGATTCTGTTGGCGTCCGTTCAAATAGGACGCCTCGCACAACTGGGGGATGAATGAATTTCTCGTATGCCGGCTCTGATTCGACTCACGCGCAGCGCCGTGCCAAGATTGTTGCCACACTGGGACCCGCTTCCGCACACGCCGACGTCTTCCGCGAACTCGTCCGCTCAGGCCTCGACGTCGCCCGTCTCAATTTCTCCCACGGTACCCATCCTGAAAAACTCAAACTCATTGAGATGGTCCGCGCCGTCTCACACGCCGAAGGCAAACACGTCTGCATCCTCGCCGACCTCCAGGGACCAAAGATCCGCACCGGCCGCCTCCAGAACCGCATCCCCGTTCAGCTCAAGGCAGGCCAAATCCTCACCATCACTCCCCGCGACATCGCAGGCACCGCCACCCTCATCTCCACCACCTTCGCCACCCTCGCCGAAAATCTCTCCTCCGGCGACCGCATCCTGCTCTCTGACGGCCTCATCGAACTCCGCGTCAACGCCGTGCAAGGTGAAGACGTCGAGTGCAACGTCCTCAACGGTGGAACCCTCGGCGAGCACAAGGGCATCAACCTGCCCGGCATCCCCGTCAAAGTCCCATCCCTCACTGAAAAAGACGAAATCGACCTCGAATTCGCCCTCCACCACGACGTCGACGCCATCGCACTCTCCTTCGTGCGCACCGCCGAAGATGTCAAGCTCGTCAAGGATCGCATCGCTGCCTCCGGCACCGGCGCCTGGCTCATCGCCAAACTCGAAAAACCACAGGCCATCGACAACCTCGACGCCATCCTCGAAGTCGCCGACGGCATCATGGTCGCCCGCGGCGACCTCGGCGTCGAAATCCCTCCCGAGCGCGTCCCCGCCATACAGAAGCACATGATCCGCCGCGCCGCCGCACATCGCAAGCCCGTCATCACCGCCACCCAGATGCTCGAATCCATGATCGAGAATCCACGACCCACCCGCGCCGAAGCCAGCGACGTCGCCAACGCCATCTACGACGGCACAGACGCCGTCATGCTCTCGGCTGAAACCGCCGCCGGTAAGTATCCCGTCGAAGCCGTCCATATGATGGCCCGCATCGTCGTCGAAACCGAAAGCAATCTCCAATCCCGCAATCTCGAATCCCGACCCGACCACCTCAAGCTCTCCATTCCGGAAACCATCTGCGAATCCATGGCCCACGCCGCCGAAGATCTCGAGGTCGCCGCCATCGCCGTCTTCACCGAGACCGGCACCACCGCCCGCCAGCTCTCCAAATACCGCCCCAAACCCCCCATCTACGCCCTCTCCAGCCTCGAGCCCGTCATCAACCGCATGGGCCTCCTCTGGGGCGTCTACCCCATCCTGTGCTCCAAAGCCAATACCGCCGAGGAAATGGTCGACCTCGCCGAACGCCTCATCCTCGAAGGCGGCTACGCCAACCGCCACGACATCCTCGGCATCGTCGCCGGCACCCGCACCCTCAGCGGTTCCACCAACTTCCTCCGCCTCCACGTCATCGGCGACCGAGCACCCGAACCCCAATCCGCCAGCTCCGCCGAACAGCAACCCGAACCGGCCTCCGCCAAGGCCTGATCCCACAGGGCGCCCATTCCGGCGCCCCGCATCTCCCTCTTCAGATCCGCCCCTACGGCAACTACCGCCCAGGGCGCGGCCGCCTGGACGGCCAGTCCCCCTGCTACTCTCTTTCCATGGGCCGTATTCGCGTTCTCTCCGATCAGGTGGCCAACCAGATCGCCGCCGGCGAGGTCGTCGACCGCCCCGCCTCCGTCGTCAAGGAACTCCTTGAAAACGCCCTCGACGCCGAAGCCACCCGTATCCGCGTCGAAGTCGAAGCCGGCGGCCGCAAGCTCATCCGCGTCATCGACAACGGCCACGGCATGATCCGCGATGACGCCATGCTCGCCTTCGAGCGCCATGCCACCTCCAAAATCCGCTCCAGTGACGACCTGCTCGCCATCTCCACCCTCGGCTTCCGCGGTGAAGCTCTCCCCTCCATCGCCTCCATCGCGCGCCTCGAAATGACCACCCGCGCCCGCGGCGAAACCTCCGGCACCTTCATCCAAATCACCGGCGGAAAAATGCACCGCGTCGAAGACGCCGGAGCACCCGAAGGCACCACCTTCACCATCCGCGACCTCTTCTTCAACACTCCCGCTCGCCGTAAATTCCTCCGCGCTGAAAGCACTGAGCTCTCCCACGTCTCCGCACTCGTCACTCACTACGCGCTCGCCCACCCTCACAAGCACTTCGAACTCCACTCCGGAACCCACACCCTCCTGCTCGCCCCGCCCGTCAATTCTCCCGCCGACCGCGTCTTCCAGATCTTCGGCGCCGACACCCTCTCCCAGCTCCTCCATGTCGCCGCCGAGCGCCACTTCGACCGCGCCGGCCTGCCTGAACCACCACCCTGGCGACGCGACGACGACTATCAGCCACCCGACCCCGGCTTCCTCCGCGTCCGCGGCTTCGTCTCCAAACCCGCCCTCCAGAAACTCAACCGAAATTCCATCTACATCTTCGTCAACAATCGCCTCATCCGCGACCGCCTCGTCCTGCACGCCATTACAGAGGCCTTCCGCAACATCATTCCCCCCACCTCCTATCCAGTCGCCCTCCTCTTCCTCGAAATGCCGCCCCACGAGGTCGACGTCAACGTCCATCCCGCCAAAACCGAAGTCCGCTTCCGCCAGAACACCGTCATTCACGACTTCGTCCGCGACGCCGTCCGCAACACCCTCTTGAAAGCCCGCCCCACCGCCCAATTCCTCACCGCGCTCCGCGCCTCGCAACCCATCTCCTCCGTCCTGCCCTCCAGCGAGCCCATCCAGGAATCCGAATACCCTCTCAAAGACTCCGAACCCATCCCCCACAACCCTGAAGTCGCCGCCTTCAACCTCACCCACCCCACCCCACAACCCGCGCCCCAGCCGCTGCCCTTCGCCCTCGCCGAGAATCTTCGCTACACCTTTTCGCCCAGCGTCGGACCCGCCGCAATGCCGGAATCCCCGCTGCCGCAGGCTACCGAAGCAGCCGCCGCCATCGTCCCCGGCCGAAGCTGCGGCCACCCTCAAGACCACGAACAACACGAAGAGCCCCTCCCATCCGGAGGCCAGGAAGCCACTCTCGCCTCCCTCGCCTCCCTCAAACCCCTCGGCCAGCTCCGCGAGTCCTTCATCCTCGCCGTCAACGACGAGGGCTTCTGGATCATCGATCAGCACGTCGCCCACGAACGTGTCCTCTTCGAGAAAATTCTCCGCGAGCGCGAGGTCGAGCGCGTCCATCGCCAGCGCCTCCTCATGCCCATGCTCATCAACCTCCTCCCGGCTCAGATGGTCCGCTTCGCAGAAATCGCCAACGAACTGGATCGCAATGGCTTCGAAGCCGAACCCTTTGGCCCCCAGACCATCGCCGTCAAGGCTGCTCCCGTCGGCCTCGATGGCGCTCGCCTCGAGCGCATGCTCATGGAGGTCCTCGAACAGGCCGGCAACTCCACTCAATCGGAAAACCTCGAAACCATGCGCACCCGCATCGCCGCCTCCATCGCCTGCCACTCCGCCATCAAGGTCAACTTCCCACTCGACATCCAGCGCATGGAATGGCTCCTCGCCGAGCTCGCCCGCACTGATCATCCCACCAGTTGCCCCCACGGCCGCCCAATTGCTTTACGATATTCATGGAAGGACATTCAGCGCGCCTTCGAGCGCATTTAGTCCCCTGGGTTCCGGTCCTTCGCTAAATCGCGAAGGACTAACAGCTAAAACTGTCTGTTCCCCTTCCCTGTAAAGGATCTTCTTTGACATCGCAGCAGCTTATCGAGGCGCGCGCCGCCCTCTGGCATCACAATGCCGAACCCATACTCACCCTGGAACAAGCCGCATCCTGGGTCGCCACCACCGGCTTGCTCCTCTTTCTCCCCCGCCGCCAGCAGTTGCGAGCACCCAGCCCCACCTTTGTCGAGGCCACCATCGGCCGTCTCGAGCACACCCCAGCCCGCCACGACATCGAAAACGCCCTCTCCATCGCCCATCGACTCTTCGACACCGGCGAAGTCTTCCCCCTCAACCTCCTCGGCGCCCTCACGGAAGAACCCGACTTCCTCATCGCCCGCGACCGCCTCCCCTGGCTCCTTTCCCTCCTCGGCGACCGCGCCTGGAAAGCCGCCCCCGGCGGACGTACCTCGCCCCTCAACATCAGCGTCTGGAAGCTCCTCGACGAGCAGGGCGAGCTCACCGCCGACCAGATCCGCGCCGGCGTAGGCCGTGAAGTCACCGACGCCGCCGTCCGCCGCGCCCTCATCGATCTCTGGGGAACCCTCCGCCTCTTCCCCCGCTACCACCTCGGCGAAGAAACCACCTGGGCCCTCGCCAAATCCCTCTGCCCTAAGGAATGCGCCAAGGCCACCACCACCGCCCAGGCCACCGCGCTCTCGCTCTTCCTCGCCGACTACCTCCGCTCCGCCATCGCCGCCACTGAGGACGAAGCCGCTGCCTTCCTCTCCCCGCTCGCCTCGCGCTCCAAACTCCGCGATGTCCTCCACGCACTCACCGCCACACGCCAGCTCTCCACCATCCCACTCGGACCCAACTCTCTCTACTACATCGCTGGCGAGCTCCCCGAATTCCCCGAGGTCAGCGCCCCCGAAAACCCAGCGGAAATTCCGGAAAGCGTCTCACAACACCCAACCCCCGGCGAAACCGATTCCCACCAGCGCATCCACAAGTACACCCCCCGCACCGAACGCCGCGAATCCCACCCGCGCTTCGAACGCCCGCAGCGCGAAGGGCGGTTCCAACCCCGCCGCGAAGGCGGATTCAAGCCTCCCTACCGCAAGCCGCGCACAGAAGGCGAATTCCCCGCCGAAACCTCCGAATCCGGACGCCCCGAACGCGAACCCCGCTCCTTCGGCGATGAACGTCCCCGCCCGCCCTTCCGCAAACCCTACGGCGAACGCAAACCATACGGCAGAAGCCCCGAAGGCGACGGCGAACGCAAACCCTTCGCACCCCGCAAACCCTACGGCGAACGCAAACCATACGGCAGAAGCCCCGAAGGCGACGGC
>CAZWSD010000278.1:0-5111 GCA_964636535.1 uncultured Acidobacterium sp.
GGCAACAATCAAGAAGAAACTGGACGCCGGGCAGTACAACCTGAAGGATCAGGTTGTTTCCATCAACCGCGTCACCAAGGTTGTGAAGGGCGGCAAGAACATGTCGTTTGCCGCGCTGGTGGTGGTGGGCGACCCGGCTGCCGGAGTGGTGGGCTATGGATCGGGCAAGGCGAAGGAGGTTCCGCAGGCGATTCGCAAGGGCATTGAGTCGGCGAAGAAGAACCTGGTGCGCATACACCTGACCCAGACGACGATTCCTCACCAGGTGCTGGGCCGCTTTGGTTCGGGGCAGGTGCTGCTGAAGCCGGCACCGGAAGGCACGGGCGTGATAGCGGGCGGTGCGGTGCGCGCGGTCATGACCTCGGCCGGCGTGCAGAACGTGTTGACCAAGAGCCTGGGCTCGGCCAACCCTCATAACGTGATCAAGGCGACATTTGACGCGCTGACCCAGTTGCGCGACCGCGACGAGGTTGCGGCGCTGCGCGGCAAACAGTCGCAGGAGCTTTAATTCATGGCAGAGAAAACGAAGATCCGCATTCAGTATTACCGGTCGGTGATTCAGGCGCCGGAGAAGCACAAGAAGGTGGTCAAGGGCCTTGGCTTCACGCGTCTGAACCAGGTTGTGGAGCGGGAGGATACTCCGTCGATCCGCGGGATGGTCCTGAAGGTGCCGCACCTGGTGAGAATCGTTGAGTAACAGACAGTTGTCAGTCCCCGGTTGCCGGCAACAGAGAATGGACTCCTGGGGACACTAAAATGCGAGTCGGCTGTGGGGAACACAGCCGGCGTTAGCGAGGGAATTAAGATGAAGAACCTTTCGAATCTTCGGGCTCCAAAGAAGGCAAACCGGAACCGCAAGCGCGTGGGCCGCGGCATGGGATCGGGTCACGGAAAGACATCGACCCGCGGCCACAAGGGGCAGGGATCGCGTTCCGGATCGAGCCTGATGCGCGGATTTGAAGGCGGCCAGATGCCGCTGCACCGCCGTTTGCCAAAGCGCGGCTTTACGAACATCTTCCGCACCGAGTACACGGTTTTGAACCTGTCGCGGCTGGAAGACCTGAACGAGAGCGAGTTGACGCTGGAGGCGTTCATCGCCAAGGGGCTGCTCGCCAAGCGCGGCGAGTTGCTGAAGATCCTGGGCAACGGTGAGCTGACCAAGGCGCTGACCGTGCATGCACACAAGTTTTCAAAGTCCGCGCAGGAAAAGATCGAGAAGGCGGGCGGCAAGGCAGTGGTGGTCGCCTAAAAGCGGCTTCAAGGGAAGGAAGATGCCGTTTCCTCGCGGAAACGGATAGGATAGGTACCGAGTTCCCATGTTTGAAAAGTTCGCCAATATCTTCAAAGTTCCGGACCTGCGGAAGCGAGTTCTGTTCATGCTGGCCATGATGGCGGTTTACCGCCTGGGCGCGTACATTCCCACGCCCGGCGTGAACGCTCATGCGCTGGAACAGTTCTTTAACCAGCAGAGCGGTTCGTCGCTGGGCCTGGTCAATCTGTTCAATGGCGGCAACCTGCGTCGCATGACGGTCTTTGCCCTGGGCATCATGCCCTACATCACGGCGTCGATTATTTTTCAGCTTTTGACGGTGGTCTATGAGCCCTTGAAGAAGCTGCAGAATGAAGGCGAGATGGGCCGGAAAAAGATCACGCAGTGGACCCGCTACGTCACGGTCGGCCTGGGCGTGGTGCAGTCCACCGCGATTGCCGTGGCGCTGGTGCACGGCTCGACGGGGAACAAGCTGGTCTTGGATCCGGGCATCGGCTTCATCCTGATGACGATTCTCACCCTGACCACCGGGACAACATTTGTGATGTGGCTGGGCGAGCAGATCACGGATCGCGGTATCGGTAACGGCATGAGCCTGCTGATCTTCGCCGGTATCGTGGTGGGTCTGCCGGGCGGTGTTCAGGATCTGGTGCAGACGGCGCAGCAGAGCAAGTTTGGGGCGTTTACGATTCCCGCGCTGATTGTGCTGGTGCTGGGCATGCTGGCAGTGGTTGCCTTCATTGTCTTCGTGGAGCGCAGCGAGCGGCGGATTCCCGTGCAGTACGCGAAGCGGATTGTGGGACGCCGCCTGATGGGCGGGCAGTCGACGCACCTGCCGCTGCGTGTGAACTCCGGCGGGGTGATGCCGATTATCTTCGCGGCGTCGGTGCTGTCGGCACCGCTGCTGTTTGCCAACGCGGCCTTTGTGAAGAACAGCGAGTTCCTGAGCCGGATTGCGAATGCGTTGCAGCCGGGGGAGCCGTGGTACGAGTTTTTGTACATTGTTTCGATCGTTTTCTTCGCCTATTTCTACATTTCGATCGTCTTCCGTCCGGACGACATCGCGGACAACATGCGTAAGTACGGCGGGTTTATTCCGGGCATCCGGCCGGGCAAGAAGACCTCTGACTACGTAAACGATATTCTGACCCGCATTACGCTGGTGGGCGCGATCTATCTGTGCATAGTGGCGATTATTCCCCAGTTTCTGATCAGCGGTATTCATCTGAATCACCTGTGGCTGGTTGGCGGATTGTTTGAGAGGATGCCGCTGTGGGTGACTAACGGTCTAGGGTTCAACTTCTACTTTGGCGGCACCTCGCTACTGATTGTGGTCGGTGTGGCGATGGATACGGCAAACCAGATCGAGGCGCAGCTGATCATGCGACACTATGACGGTTTCTCGCAGAAGAGCCGCACCCGTGGGCGGCGCGCATGGTAGTGGTTGCTCAAAATGCCGGTTCCGCGAAAGCAGCGAGCAGGCATTTGGCGCCTGGGCCGATTTTGCTGCTGGGCGCTCCTGGCGTGGGCAAGGGAACGCAGGCCAAGGCGCTGGTGCAGGCCTGGGGAATTCCTCAGATTTCAACCGGGGACCTGCTTCGCTCCCACGCGGAGCGGGCCACCGGGCTGGGCCAGCAGGCCAAGGCGCTGATGGATCGGGGCGAGCTGGTTTCCGACGAACTGGTGAACCAGATGGTGGCGGACCGGCTTCGGGATCCGGATACGGCGCAGGGCTATATTCTGGACGGATTCCCGCGGACGCTGGGGCAGGCCGGCTGGCTGGACGGGCAACTGTCCGCACAGCCTGGATCGCTCCCGGTGATTGCGGTGAGCATCCGGGTGAGCTACAATCAACTCTTGCGCCGTATTACGGGAAGGCGCATCTGTCCTGTCTGCCAGACCATTTACAACATCTACCTGCAGCCCCCGAAGGTGGATGAAATCTGCGACCAGGAAGGCGCCCGACTGGTGCGCCGCTCGGATGATTCCAAAGAAGTTTTTGACGAGCGGATGCGTGCGTATGAATCCCTGACGGCTCCAGTGGTGGAGCATTATCGCGAGCTGGGGCGGTTTGAAGAAGTGGACGGCGAGATGGAAGTAGGCGCCGTGACTGCCGGGATCATGAAGGCGATCAAGGGGCTCAGAGGTTAGCTGGATGGCCATCATGATTAAGTCGTCGCAGGAAATTGAAAAGATGCGGCGCAGCGGACGGGCGGTCCGGGAAATACTGGAGTACGTTCGCGGGCTGGTGAAGCCGGGCGTCACCACGATGGATCTGGAGAAGGCGGCGGCGGCCCGGATGCATGAGATGGGCGTGAAGCCGGCCTTCAAGGGCTACCGCGGATATCCTGCGGTCCTGTGCACCTCGGTCAACAGCGAGGTGGTGCATGGAATTCCCTCGGCGGATCGGATGCTCCGCGAGGGCGACATTGTTTCGATCGACACCGGAGTGGTGATCGACGGGTATTATGGGGATTCGGCGACGACGGTAGCGGTCGGCGAGAAGATAAGCCCCAGGACGCAGAAGCTGCTGAAGGTGACCGAAGAGTCGCTGAAGCGCGGTATTGAGGCTGCCAAGGCCGGCGCGACGCTGGGCGATATTGGAGCGGCCGTGCAGCAGGTAGTGGAAGCGGAAGGTTTCAGCGTGGTGCGGGAGTTTGTGGGCCATGGAATTGGAACGCGGCTGCACGAAGACCCGCAGGTTCCGAATTACGGCCGAAGCGGCCAGGGACAGAAACTGAAAGAGGGCATGGTGCTCTGCATTGAGCCGATGGTGAATGCGGGCAAGCCCGGAGTACAGGTGCTGGACGACGGATGGACGGCGGTGACCGAAGATGGCAGCATGAGCGCGCACTTTGAGCACACCATTGCCGTGACGGCGGATGGCGCATTGATTTTGACGCAGTAAGCTAGCCGGAGGAAAGGGCCGGCGGAGACAGGCAGGCGATTTGTCGAAAGAAGACGCGATTGAGGTGATGGCAACGGTATCGGAAACGTTGCCGAATGCCATGTTCCGGGTGAAGCTGGAAAACGGCCATGAGGTTCTGGCCCATGTTTCCGGACGGATGCGGAAGAATTTCATCCGGA
This sequence comes from uncultured Acidobacterium sp., assembly GCA_964636535.1. Lineage (GTDB taxonomy): Bacteria > Acidobacteriota > Terriglobia > Terriglobales > Acidobacteriaceae > Acidobacterium. The sequence goes on from CAZWSD010000278.1 coordinate 4,358, forward strand.
TATTGCCGGGAGACCGGGTTGCGATCGAGTTGAGTCCCTATGACTTGAATCGCGGGCGGATTGTCTACCGGTATAAATAGCTCTTGGCCGTTAGCTATTGGCTTTTAGCTGATGGTTGCGGTTAGAAGCGGCATCATCCTTAGGATTGATGTGAATCAGATAGCTGGAGGCTATGAGCTGATAGCTAAAAGCTAGGAGTTGTAAGAATGAAGGTTCGTGCATCGGTAAAGAAGATTTGCGATAAGTGCAAGGTAATCCATCGCCGCGGTGTGGTGAGGGTGATCTGCGAAAACGCAAAGCACAAGCAGCGCCAGGGTTAGCCTGGCGGAGCTTGTGGAGGGAGTCAGGTCCGCGAAGGCGGGCAGGGGCTAGTTAGCCGGAAAGGCTTGCGATGAACCCCGACTCAAAGCCGCCAAAGCCGAAGCCGGCAGAGGCACAACCCGTTCCGGGAAAGCCGGGACATGAGAAGGGCAAACCATGGCACGTGTTGCTGGCGTCGATCTGCCTAGGAACAAACAGGCTCGGATCGCGCTTACATACATTTACGGGATCGGCAACCCTCGTGCGCTGAAGATTCTGGAAGCTGCGAACGTTGATCCGTTCAAGAAGGTTCAGGATCTGGGCGAGGATGAGGTGAACCGCATCCGTCAGGTCATCGAAGCCGAAGGCCAGGTCGAAGGCGACCTGCGCAAGGACGTGACGATGCACATCAAGCGCCTGATTGAAATTCAGTCGTACCGGGGACTTCGGCATC
>CAZWSD010000279.1:0-5091 GCA_964636535.1 uncultured Acidobacterium sp.
ATCAGCGTCGTGGCGACGGCGCCCATGCCGACCACCATGACCCCAAGTTTTCCAGTTGCTGGCTCTATCTTTGATGACATTTCTTTTATGGCCTGCTCTCTTCCTTCCACAGTAAAACTGCGAATCTTCAGTTTCTGACGCGAGGCGACACTTTGGCAATTCCCTCCGGCTCAACGGTGGATTTGCGGGCCCGAGTGGAATCTATGTTTCATTGGGTCGCGACCCCTTCCTCAGGTGCGTCCACAAAAACCACGCAATTGTCGCCAGCACCAGCAGCTCAATGCTGAATTGAAAGCGGTGAAAGTCGGCTTTGAAGCGCGGATCCGTATCCCACGCGCGGCCCAGTTTCACACCAATGTATGCCAGTACGAAGCACCACGGCCAGGAACCGAGAAATGTGTAGATATGGAATCGCAACTGCGGCATCCGGGCGATGCCCGCCGGCAGCGCGATAAAAGTCCGTATCACCGGCAGCAGCCGGCCAACGAAAACCGTAATCCCGCCATAACGCTGAAAGAAGTGGTCGGCATGGTCCAGATCCTTGATATCCAGCAGAACGTACCGGCCATAGCGCTCAAGGAACGGTCGCCCACCCCACGCGCCCACCCAGTAGGCTACCGCCGAGCCGATGTTGCATCCCAGCGCCCCTACCGTAGCCACCCAGAAAAGGTTCATCTGGCCCTGCTCGACCAGATAACCGGCGAACGGCATGATGATTTCCGAAGGCAGCGGAATACAGGCCGATTCAACCGCCATCAGCAGCGCCACGCCGCCATAGCCCGTCGACGAAATGACGGAGATGATGAAGTGGGCAAGAAACGGGAGAATTTTCGCAGTCATTCGAGTTGCAGTATACGGGAAGAAAGACCGCCCCAGCCCTGTTTTCCTTTTGAGTTACCCGAGACCGGAACCAGCCGATTCCATTGAAAGCCTCTACAATTTCCGCATGCCTGCCCGCGCGAAAAAGAGCTCCACCAAAACCACATCCCCTCGAACATCCCACTCCCAAACGGCAGACCGCACCACCAGCGCCCGCCGTTCGCATGGTTCCCCGGCGCAGCCTGTCAAGACCGGGGGGCTGGCCCCAAGGCGGGTCAAAGCCTTGCTCGATCGTCTACACAAGGCTTATCCAAACGCCGAATGCGCCCTGTGGCATCGCACGCCCTGGGAGTTGCTGGTGGCAACTATCCTGTCGGCCCAATGCACCGATGCGCGCGTCAACCTGGTGACGCCAAAACTGTTTGAGGCCTTCCCTACCCCCGGAACGATGGCCGAGACAACACCGGAGACCATCGAGGAATACGTGAAAAGCACAGGCTTCTACCGGAACAAGGCAAAGTCAATCCATGGCGCGGCGAAGCGGGTGGTCGAGGTGTACGGGGGCAAACTGCCACAGACCATGGAAGAGCTGTTGACGCTGCCTGGCGTTGCGCGAAAGACGGCGAACGTCGTACTCGGCGTGGCATTCAGGAAAGCCGAGGGCGTTGTGGTCGACACGCACGTTTTGAGAATTTCACAACGCCTGGGGCTGACTGAATCAAACGATCCCAGGAAGGTGGAGCAGGACCTGATGCAAATTTTGCCCCGCGACCGCTGGATCCAGTTCTCGCACGAAATCATTCAGCACGGACGCAAGCTATGCCTAGCACGCAAACCAAAATGCGAGATTTGCGCGCTCGAGAATCTGTGCAACGCCAAAGACAAGACCTGGTCCTCCGCTTAGACCTCCGCCGGTATGAAGTTCTGCTTCCCCTTATCGGGAAAACCATTCGACAGCAGCACGAACCAGTCCGTCGATGTTGTGATCGGCGGCTTCCGCGGCCGGCTCCCATCCGAAGGCACGCAGCCTGGCGCTCGTGATTGGACCAATTGAAATGGCGGGTAAATTCGCGGGTGGTGCAGGCTGGCCAGCTTCCCGCAACAGTTCCAGAAAGTTCCCCACGGTCGAAGAACTGGTGAACGTGGCCGCGTCCAGTGCCGGCCTTTCTTCCGATGCGGCTAGCAGTTCGCGCACCTGGTTCACCGATTCGCGGGGAATTTCGGTCCGATAGGCGTCAATCACATCAACATCTATTCCCTGCGCCCGCAGAGCATCGGGTATCACATCCCGGGCGCGGGCAGAACGGGCCAGTAGAACCCGATGGCCCCTCAGCTTGTCGCCAAGCGCCTGGAGCAGCGATTCAGCCACGTATTTTTCCGGAATCAGGTCCACAGTCCATCCCATCCGTCGAATTGCCTTGGCTGACCCCGGGCCTATGGCCGCAATCTTTGGCATGGGACCAAACATGGTTCGCCAGGTCTGCGAGCCCGGAGCAACCATGCCGAGTTCCTCGATACGGTCCAGCAGGGCATTGACCGTGTTGGCGCTCGTAACGAGCATCCAACCGTAGCTTGAAAGGCGCCGTAGCGCCTGGTCCAACGGTGAAAAATCCACCGGAGGGAGAATACGGATGGATGGAATCTCCACCGGATCAGCGCCCAGCGCGGCCAGTTCGGCGCTCAGACGTCCCGCCTGATGCTCGGCACGGGTAACCAGTATGCGGCGGCCGGCTAGCTGGCTCATAGCGCCACGGCCTCCAGAATGGACCGAGCACCCTGCCGCAGAAGTTCCTCTGCCAACCGCTGGCCCAGCTCGACTTCGTCAACGCGCTGGTGTTCGAATTCTACCCGGATAACCTCGCCACCCCCAGGAGCTGCCACCACACCGGAGATCGAGTAGGCACTAGTTTCGGCGATTGGAGCGCAATGGATCCCTATCGGAACCTGGCAGCCGCCGCCGAGCGCGGCCAGCGCCGTGCGTTCCGCCGTCACGGCATAGCGGGTAGGAGCGTGATCCAGGGCGCTTAACGCCTGAGTTGTACGCGTGTCATCGGCCCGGGCTTCAATGGCGAGCGCCCCCTGCCCGGCCGCCGGGCATAGAATCTGCGGCGCAAAGCACTCACGCCGATACTCGGTTAGGCCAAGCCTTTCCAGGCCCGCCGAAGCGAGAATGATCGCGTCCACCTGGCCGTCAACCATCTTGCGGATGCGTGTATCCACGTTGCCACGGAATTCCTCAAATTGCAGGTCGTCACGATGGGCGCGCAATTGCGCGCGGCGGCGCAAACTGCTCGTGCCTACGCGCGCGCCCTGGGGCAGCGAGGCGAAACTTTCGTAGCGCGCCGAAAGAAACGCGTCCCTGGGATCAACCCGCGCCGGCACGGCGGCGATGACAAAAGCCGGATCGAGCTCAGTGGGAAGATCCTTGAGACTGTGAACAGCCAGATCGATGCGCTGGTCGCGAAGTGCTTCCTCTATCTCCTTGGTGAACATACCCTTCGAGCCCACATTCGCGAAGGCAACATGCTGCATGGCGTCGCCGGTCGTGCGAATGATCTCGATGGAGACCTCGTGCCCAAGCGCGCGAAGAAGGTCTGCGATGTGATTGGCCTGCCAGAACGCAAGTTGAGAACCGCGGGAACCGATGCGCATCACGAGCGCCTCAGGTGCGCGGGGATAATTTGCTCTTCGGCGACCGCATCGTCTTCCTCGGAATCAACGCGAACTTGATCAATTCGAATTCCTGTGTGCGGACAGGTGTCTTTATCCGCAGAAAAATTGCGCAGGCCAGAGGGATCGAATGCTGCACGGATCGCGTGCACCGCCTCCACGTCGCCGGACTGTGCAGCGTTACGCAACGCATGCATCGGCAGGTGCAAAAACTTATTGCTGAGCCCGCGGGCGAGCATCTTCACTGCGGCCTGCTGATCTTTGCTGAGCGATTGGAGCCGCGGCGCGACCCGCTTCATCTCTGCCTGGCAAAGCTGCTCGATGGTGTGTTGCATCTCTGCGATGAGAGGGCCAATCTCCAGGGCACGGCGTTTCTGATCAAATCTGATCGCTTCGGCGGCAACCATCTCTTCCGCGAGCTCCGCCTGGCGTGTCCGATCGACCAGATTCGAACTTGCTACCGATTGCAGATCATCGATGTCATAAAGGAATGCGCCCTCCAGCCGGTTCACTTCCGGTTCCACGTCGCGAGGCACGGCGATGTCGATCAACAGCACGGGCTTGCGGCGACGACGCTGGAGGAATTGCTGAATGTGATCCACCGTGACGATGGGGCGCGACGCGCCAGTCGAAGTAATCAGAATGTCCGGGGGATCGGGAATGGCAAAGACCGAGTCGAACTCTACAGCGTGCCCGCCAAACTTCTTTGCCAACGACTCTGCGCGCGCAAAGGTCCGGTTGGCAACTAGAATTCGCCCGGCGCCATGGTGCGCCAGGTGCCGCGCCGCCAGTTCGCTCATCTTGCCCGCGCCCAGCAGCATCACCCGCTTGCCGTCCAGCTCGCCGAAGATGCGGCGCGCAAGGTCAACCGCAACGGTAGAAATGGAGACCGGCGAGGCACCGATTTCCGTCTCGGTCCGCACGCGTTTGGCAAGGGCAAAGGTATCCTGCAGTAGTCGCTCCAGGCTTGAGCCGACTCCGCCATTCTCCTTGGCGGAGTTGTAGGCGGCTTTCACCTGGCCCAGAATCTGCGGCTCACCCAACACCAGCGAATCCAGACTGCACGCCACGCGGAATATGTGCCGCACGGCCTCCACCTCGTGATGGTGGTAAAGATGTTCGCGCAGCGCCGTGCCCGACAGCTCAAAGTGTTGCTCCAGGAATCCGGCCAGATCAGGTCCGGCCGATTCCTCCTCCGACGACGAACCATGGGCAACCAGAATCTCAACCCGGTTGCAAGTGGAAAGAATCATGGCCTCCTGCACCCCGGGAATCGCCAGCACCTGCTCGGTGATCGTGGCCAGTTCGTCTTCAGGAATACTCAACCGCTCGCGCAGATCAACGGGCGCAGTCTTGTGATTCAATCCTGTGAGCAGAATTTTCATGGGAGGCTGAACCTATGCACGGAACTGACGAGATTGGCTGCCCATACGCCAATCATCGCTATAAAGATGAGCGAAGAAAGGTAAACGGCTCGCATTCCGCGGAATCCGGTGCTGCGGCGCACATATATCAGGAGCACGTAGAGCACCCATAGCGCAAAAGCCATCAGAATCTTCGGATCGGTAAAGTAACTCGGGCCGACCCGTTCCTGTGCGACCA
>CAZWSD010000280.1:0-5067 GCA_964636535.1 uncultured Acidobacterium sp.
GCGGTTTTTATCTCAGACCTGCGCCGCCCGCCAATAATATGCAGGGTTAACCGCTAGATTTAGGCTTCGGCTGTCGCGCCTCTTTGCGTCTCTTTTTGAATTCGAGGATTTCTTGGGTCCGCGGATTGTTGCGCATTTCGGCGACCCACTTCTCCAATCCCTCGCGGTTTAGCGACTGTATCTCTCTCCACTTAGCACCTTTTGCTTTCAGGTAGGCTTCGATGCTCTCTGTAGCTATCGGCTTCAAGGGATAGTGGAATCTCGATCGACGAAATCCCTGATAACAAGCCCAAGCAAAGTGGTCCACGGCTTGTAGACATGGAACCTCTCGGCGCCTACGAAAAGAGTTATGGGCTGAGAAATGATCTCCATAAATCTTTTCAGAAAACGCGAAAACATCTTCAATTTCGCGTTTGATGTTTTTATTCTCTTCATCGAAGATGTACTCGATTGGAACCGAGCGCTTCTCTGCCCAGTCATGGGCGAGGCCTAGCAAGCTCGAAACCGCCCACGTGTAGTAAGAGTGGCCCACGGCAGTCTTCATATCGGCTGGCAGGACATCTTCATAGTCTTGCTTATGAATTCCAATACAAAATCCCTTAACTGAATACTTGAATGTAAGCTGTCTGACACGCGCAAATACTTTACGCACACGTTCTTCATCCCAATTGGCGAACTCTGACTTATGGTTTCTAGCCAAGCAAATTGAGGAATGGAAATTAGAGATATGCTCTCGCTCCAAGAATTCGTTCCACTCTGCATCGAAGCGGGCGATCTGTATTCCAGGAATGATAATGCCAGCAGCAATCGCTATTTTGTGTTCCGGTGAAGTGCCGCTATCGTCGATGTAAATGGTGAACACAGCTATGTTGATCCTGCTCCATCGACTTCCTGATTCCGTCGGTTGGTCAACTGTATTATTGTCCAGAATTGAGACCTGGGGCACCCAGATTGGGTTATTGGCGGGAAAAAAGCAGGTCCCTCCACTCCGGTCGGGATGACAATTCTTTTTAAATCCCACTCAAGCCAAAAGAAGGCTTGAATGGGGCACCTGCTCATCCCAGGTTAGCTACGCGAACCTGGGGCACCCGGTGGCCTCGTCAGCCGCGGGCGCGGTGGATGGCTTGATGCCATGCGGCTAGTTTGTGGAGGCGTTCTTCATGGTTGGACTGGGGACGGAAGCGGCGCGACTCGCACCATTGCCGCTCCAACTCTTCCACGTTGGGCCAGAGGTCCGCGCCGAGGCCCGCGAGGTAGCAGGCGCCCAACGCGGTGGCTTCAGAGGTTTGCGAGCGCACGATGGGAATGCCGAGCACGTCCGCCTGCATCTGCATCAGAAGATCGTTGGTGGAAGCGCCGCCATCGACGCGAAGCTCGTGGACACGCAGGCCGTCGGCAGGACCGTCCGCGTTGGTCTCCATGGCCCGAACAATGTCGGCAACCTGAAACGCGATGCCTTCGAGCGCGGCGCGGGCAAGGTGGGCGCGGGTAGCGCCTCGGGTGAGGCCGAAGATTGCGCCGCGCGCATGCGGGTCCCAGTGGGGCGCGCCGAGGCCGGCGAGCGCGGGCACGAAGACGACGCCGCCGCTGTCTGGAACGGAGGCAGCGAGAGCCTCGACCTCGGGCGCGCTGTTGAGGATGCCGAGGCCGTCGCGCAGCCACTGGATGGCAGCCCCGGCAACGAAAATGCTGCCTTCAAGCGCGTAGTTGGTTTGACCGGCAATTCGCCAGGCGACGGTGGTGAGCAGCCGGTGTGGCGAGCGAACCGGTGTCGTCCCGGTTTGCAGCATCAGGAAGCAGCCGGTACCGTAAGTGTTTTTTGCCATGCCGGGGCGAAGGCACATCTGTCCAAAGAGCGCGGCTTGTTGGTCGCCGGCGATGCCTGTGATCTTTCCGTGGGGAAGAAGTTCGCTCGCGACGGCAAGATCGCCGCTGGAGTCGACCACTTCCGGCAGCATGGAGCGGGGAATGTCGAAGATGTCGAGCAACTCATCATCCCAGGCGAGAGCGTGGATGTTGAAGAGCAGGGTGCGCGAGGCGTTGGAGACGTCGGTAATGTGGCGACGGGCGCCGGTAAGTTTCCAGATGAGCCAGCTATCGACGGTGCCGAATGCGAGTTGGCCCGCCTGCGCTTGCGCACGCGCGCCGGGAACATGCTGGAGAATCCAGCGAATTTTGCTGGCGGAGAAATAGGCATCGAGGACGAGGCCGGTTTTCTCTGAGACCAGCGCTTCGACGTTGCGACCGTTGTGATGGCTGGCGGCAAGATGGGCGCAATCGTCGGCAGTGCGGCGATCTTGCCAGACGATGGCGTTGGCGATGGGGCGACCCGTGGCCCGCTCCCACACGAGGGTGGTTTCGCGCTGGTTGGCGATGCCGATGCAGCGGATGTTGGAGGGGTCGAGGCCGGCGTCGCCAAGAACGGCGCGCACGGCTGCGGCCTGCGAGGACCAGATGGCTTCAGGGTCCTGCTCGACCCAGCCGGGCTGGGGATAAATCTGCGGCAGCTCGCGCTGGGCGATGTGGGAGAGCGTGCCGTCGGCGCGCATCAAGACGGCGCGCGAGCTGCTGGTTCCCTGATCGAGTCCGAGGATGACGGTCATTGTTCTTCGATCAGACGCGCAAGCTGGCGAGGGCGGGGTAGAGCTTGCGATAGGTTTGGTAGCCGCGATTGTAGACGGCCACTGCGGCGGGAGCGGGCTGGATGGTTTCCGCGACACGAATGGAAGATTCGCAAGCGACATCGATATCCGGCCATGCGCCTGCGCCGACGCCGGCAAGCAATGCGGCCCCGTACGCGCCACCTTCCTCGGCGGCAAGCAACTCGACGGGGCTGCCATAGATGTCGGCCTGAATCTGCCGCCAGAGCGGACCGCGAGCGCCGCCGCCGCCGAGACGAATGTCGCGCACGGGAATGCCCAGATCGGCAAATAAGGTGAAGGTGTCGCGCAGGCTGTAGGCGACGCCTTCAAGCACGGCGCGGGCGAGATGCGGCTGGCGATGGGATGCGTTGAGTCCGACGAATGCTGCGCGGACGTCGGGATCGAGGTGCGGGGTGCGCTCGCCGAAGAGATAGGGCGCCCAGAAGACGCCGTCGCTTCCGGCGGGGGCATCGGCGGCGAGGGCCATCAATTGCTCATACGAGGCGGGTTGGTTTTGCGCGCCGGCGCCGATGACGTCGCGAAACCAGCGCAGAGAGAGGCCCGCGGCCTGGGTGACTCCCATGACGTGCCAGCGGCCGGGGACGGCGTGGCAGAAGGTATGGAGACGACCGAGCGGATCGCGGATGGGCGCATCGGTGGCGGCGAAGACGACGCCGGAGGTGCCGATGGTGGCGCTGACGGAGCCGGGCTTGAGGATGCCCATGCCGACCGCGCCTGCGCCTTGATCGCCCGCACCGGCAACGATGGGCGTGCCTGCGAGGAGGCCGGTGGCGGCAGCGGCGGCGCTGCTGAGGGTGGCGCAGATGTCGGCGGACTCGAACAATTGCGGCAGCCACTGCATGGGAACGCCGGAGGCTTCCGCCATGGGGATGGACCAGCGGCGGTGAGTGACGTCGAGCAGCAGGGTGCCGGAGGCTTCCTGCACATCCATGGCGTAGACGCCGCTGAGGCGGAAGCGGACATAATCCTTGGGACAGAGGATGTGGGCGATGCGGGCGAAGATTTCGGGCTCATGCTGGCGGACCCAGAGAATTTTTGTCAGGGTGAAGTTGGGAAGGGCGGGGTTGCAGGTGAGCTCGATGACGCGCTCGCGACCGAGCTTGGCGTGCAGCCAGTCGCACTGCGGGGCGCTGCGGGTGTCGCACCAGATGAGCGAGGGGCGAAGGACTTTTCCTTCGGCGTCGAGCAGGACGGCGCCGTGCATTTGGCCGGTGAGGCCGATGGCGGCGATGTCGGCGGGCGCACAGGCGGATGCGGCGAGAACGGCGCGGATGGATTGCTGGGAGGCGCGCCACCAGTCTTCCGGGTCCTGTTCCGCCCAGCCGGGAAATTTGGATTGGAAGGGCGCGTGTTCGGTGGCGTGGGAGGCGACAACTTTTCCGGCAGCATTGATAAGAACGGCGCGGGAACCGCCGGTACCAACATCGATTCCTAAAAAGAGCACAAGATTCTCCTGGCTGAAGTGTCGGGCAAATGGGCGCGAATTGCAAAGCGGTCCATGCATGCATCCGATACAATTCCGCAAAGTGGGTAGCAGCCTGAGTATAAAGCTATCGACATGGAGTATCCATGAGCCTGACGCTAGATGGCGAGGAAGAAGAGAAAGCTGAGACGCGACATTTTACGCGCGGGCTGGGGCTGTTCGACTCCTCGATGATCGTGATTGGAATCATGGTGGGCTCCGGCATTTTTATTGTGCCGGCGGAGATGGCGCGGCTGATTGCCAGCCCGGGATGGCTGCTGGTGGCCTGGGCGGTGACCGGTGTGCTGACGGTGACGGCGGGGCTGACCTACGGCGAACTGGCGGCGATGATGCCGGAAGCGGGCGGGATGTACGTGTACCTGCGCGAGGCATTTTCTCCGCTGATCGGATTCCTGTATGGGTGGACGCTGTGGACAGTAATCCAGACAGGAACGATTGCGGCGGTGGCGATTGCGTTTGCGCGATTTACCGGCGTGCTGGCGCCTTCGATCGCCGACAATCATTACCTGATTGCGCCGGTACACGTGTTTGGGAATTACTTCGTCTCGCTGTCGACGACGCAGTTGGTGGCGATTGCGATTATTGTTCTGCTGACGTTCGCGAACAGTCTTGGGCTAAATTACGGCAGGATACTGCAGAATATTTTTACGGTGGCGAAGATTGGGGCGCTGCTGGCGCTGGTGGCGCTGGGCTGCACGATCGGGATTCATCATGCGGCGGTAGTGGAAAACTTTCATCATTTCTGGTCGGTGCGGCAGCCGATTTCATTTGCAAGAGGGATGGACGCTTCGACCGGGTTGGGGATGTTTCTGGCGATCTGCATTGCGCAGTCCGGTTCGCTGTTTGCGGCGGATGCGTGGCACGATATTACGTTTGTTGCCGCGGAAGTGAAGGACCCGGCGCGCAATTTGCCGTTGGCCC